>NZ_JAUOQN010000069.1:0-20459 GCF_030547555.1 Salipiger sp. 1_MG-2023
CGAACTTCCCTCAGAACCGATCTTGCCATGAAAAGGGCAGACCGCCGAGGGTTTATGTGATCATCCGGGATGGAACAACTACATGACGCCATACAGTTCTCGTGTGGCTCCGCAGAGGCGTTCCTAGTGATGGGTCTGGGAATGCGGGCGCGGCTGCCAACTATTCGGGTCAGCGAAACGCCCGCTCAGCCTGCTCCTGCCATGTCTCCCCGGCCAGAAAGCACAGGTCGTAGAGGCTGACCGCCGATGCTTCGCGGCCGCAGGTCAGGCGTTTGAGGACCTCCGGCGCCAGATAGGCGAGGCGCAGCTGGCGGCTGACATGGCGTTCGGCCAGACCGACGGCTTCGGCCAGTTCCTGGATCGTCGCGAACTCGCCTGCCTCCATGCGCCGCCGCCAACCCCATGCCCGGCCGATTGCGCGCAGGATGTGCGGGTCCTGCGTCTGATCCTCGCTTGGGCTGTAATTGGGGGGCGGCATGATTTTCGGCCGCCCGTTCTTCCTGCGCAGCTTCAGGGGGATCAGCACGCGGATCGTGTCTTTGCTTCGGGTCATTCGGCGGCCTCCATATCGCGCGGCGCGATCATCTCGCGGATGACGCCCGCGACGCCTTCGCGGCGGATGTCGACCTCTAGCCCGGCGGCGGTGACGGTGACGCGCCGGACCAGAAGCTGGATGATCCGCGCCTGCTCAAGCGGAAACAGCTGGGCCCAGAGCGTGTTGAAATCATGCAGCGCCGCGATGGCCTCGGCCTCGGATACCTGATCGCGCTTCAGCGCCGCCAGCACCTGCGTGACGACCTCGGGCGTCTGCAGAATGCGCCGGACCTCGGTGACGATGGCGTCCTCGACCATACCGGCAGGCAGGCGCACCGGTGCTTGGTCGCCGCCGCAGTCATCCTCCGTCGTGCGGTTCTTGATCACGTCCATCGACACGTAATAGCGGTAGAGCTTGCCGCGTTTCTTGGTCGCGGTCGGGGTCATGGCCGCGCCGGTATCGGTGAAGATCAGGCCCTTCAGCGGCGCGGGCGTCTGCATGCGGCTGTTGCTGGACCGCGTGTGGCGGTTGCCCTGCAGGATCGCGTCGACCTGATCCCAGACCTTGTCGGTGACGATGGCCTCGTGCTCGCCCGGATAGGCCTTGCCCTTGTGGACGGCCTCGCCGCGATAGACGCGATTGCGGAGCACCCGATAAAGGTAGCCCTTGTCGATCAGCGTGCCCTGCTTGCTGCGAAACCCCTCCCGCCGCAGCTCCTTCGCCAGCATCGTGGCCGAGCCAAGTTCGGCGAACCGCTCGTAAATCCGGCGCACCGAGGCGGCCTCGGTCTCGTTGATCACCAGCTTGCGGTCCTGCACATCGTAGCCGAGCGGCACATAGCCCCCCATCCAGATCCCGCGCTTGCGCGAGGCGGCAACCTTGTCGCGGATGCGCTCTCCGATGACCTCGCGTTCGAACTGGGCGAAGCTGAGCAGGATGTTCAGCGTCAGCCGCCCCATCGAAGTGGTCGTGTTGAAGGACTGCGTGACCGAGACGAAGGTGACGCCGTTGCGGTCGAAGACCTCTACCAGTTTCGAGAAATCCATCAGGGCGCGGCTGAGCCGGTCGATCTTGTAGACCACGACCACGTCGATCAGTCCGTCGTCGATGTCGGCGAGCAGCTGCTTCAGGCCGGGCCGGTCCAGATTGCCGCCCGAGAAGCCGCCATCGTCGTAGCGGTCGCGGGTGGCGACCCAGCCCTCGGATTTCTGGCTGGCGATATAGGCCTCGCAGGCCTCCCGCTGGGCGTCGAGGCTGTTGAACTCCATGTCGAGCCCTTCCTCACTCGACTTCCGGGTGTAGATGGCGCAGCGCAGGCGGCGGCCGGGGCGCGTGTTCATGTCCATGGTCAAACCTCCCGCGGTCGGACCTGTAGCCCGAAGAAGCGATAGCCGTTCCAGCGCACGCCGGTGATCTCACGGGCAATCCCCGAGAGCGATTTGTATTTGCGGCCCTGCCACTCAAAACCGTCCTTCAGCACGGTGATGGTGTGCTCGACCCCGTTCCATTCCCGGATCAGCCGCGTGCCTGCCACCGGATTGCGGGGATCCGCGATCTGGTTCTTGCGGCGGGAGACGCCCTCGACCTCGTCGGCGAGCAGGTCCAGCATGCGGCGGGTCTCGTGGTCGGGGCCGCCATAGGTCAGTTCCTGCAGGCGATAGGCGATGCGGGCCTCAAGAAAGGCGCGGCTGTTGTTCGGTGCGGCGCTGCCGAGGAGCCGTTCCCATTCGGTCTTCAGCTCTTTCACCGACATGGCCTTGAGCGCGGCGATGCGCGACAGGATGCTTTGGTCCAGGCGCGCGTCCTGCCCGGGTTTGGGCGGCGTTATCTTACTGTGATGCTTCATCAATTCCTCCGATGCGGATGCGTTTCCTGCGACGACCACCGCTCTTTCGGGGCGAGTAGTCCACGGAACTGTCTCCGTTGGCGGGCGATAAAGAACTGGACTTCCCGGCAGTCAGGCGAACGACGCCCGCGGCGAGAATGCGACCCAGCTCGGCAAGCCGGGCATCAGGGGACATGCGTTCAGGGCATAGAGGATTGGGCCCGGAAACCGGGTCTTCGGGGGGAATGGGCATGGCGGGTTTTCGCGACTGTTGTTATAGGCGAAATGTGTCGCGAAATCAGAAAAATATCAAGTAAATCAGTTTATTACGGAATTATTCGGTCGCTGCGCACCGTGGCGAAAATCTGCGTAGCTGATATGTTCCCACGCCGACCTTTCTGTCGGGCGGATGCGCCGAATCAACTCGTCCACCCGTCCATGAACTTGTCGTAGCTGTCGAGGATCGGCTCCTCCTCGAAGTCCCGACCATAGACGGCGTCGTCGAATTGCAGGATGGTCAGGGACAAGTCCAAGAACTCGGACACCATCGCCAATTCCCGCACTGGCTCGGACCCACGGCTGAAATTCCAGACGCCTGCCGGTCGTTGAACCGGCCGGTCCGAAACAAATCCCCTTTCGTCGGCGCCGAGGGCCGCCAGCGCATCGTCAGGGATCTGCATGCCCGATCGCACGAAGATCCCGCTCTTGAGAGCGGATTTGCTGGCACGCCCCCACCTTGCGAAACCGTCGCGCGCGACGATCATGACGGCCCGCCGGTCGGTGAAATCGATCCACTTCCGGCAGGCGGCCAGCAGCGAAACGCCGTAGCGATCAGTGATGTGGTTCAGAAGGTCGACGGTCATTTCTTCCCCGTTCACCTGCTCACGGTAGTCATCGAGCGGCATCAGCAGGTAGGAGGCGAAAGTGTCCGCCTCTTCCTCGCGTTGCCGTTCTGCCTCCTGCCAGGCATTCGGCAGCAGCGGTTTGCATTGAAAATCGCAATCGCGCTGGAGGGTTCCGCTCTTGTAATCCCGGTCGGACAGGACCGGACGATGAAGTTGGTAGTGACCGAACTCATGCGCGATGGTGAAGCGAACGCGGCCGCGATACCGGGGGTCGTCGTTATAGACGATGTGCCATTCCGGGCGCTTTCGGTGCGGTCGGAGCATTCCCTCGAACCCCGGGAGCTCGCCACCCACGATTTTCCCGATCGGGTCCGCGTTGTTGCGGGAGACTTCTCGCGCCAAGGCTTCGACGTCGACCGGAAAGCGGTCTTCGCCCAGAACATGCCGGAGCATGATCGAGAGCCGGTTTGCCTCTTGCTGGGGAGATTTCTGCTTTCCGCTCGTCATCAATCGTCGTCCAAAGCATCCAGGATGCGTCGCAGGCGTTCTTTCTCTGGCGCCGCCATCTTCTTGTATTTCCGGAAGAAAGCTATGTCCTCGGCGTTTTCCTCTTCTTTTTCACCGTCACCGGCCAATAAGTACTCGACTGTGGTGTCGAGCGCGGTGGCGATCATGGCCAGCTTCTCGGCCGAGGGACGAACGACTTCCTTGTTCTCTATTTCCCACATGTAGCTCTTGCTGGAGCCGACCCGCTCGGCGAGTCCCTCCAGGGTCAATCCGCGCTTTCGCCTCTGCTCGCGAACGCGCTCCCCTAGTGGTGTTGGCACGGCAATACCCTTTTCGTTGGTGGTTCGTTTTTACGAACTTCTAGTCCTTGACACGCCATACGCGCAATCCCTATCTTCTGCGCAGGTTCGCTACTACGAACTTTGATTCCCGTTGAAACAAGACCAGGAGGCCAGAATGGCTGTTGGAAAGAACCCGGGCACGCATCACGTCGTGCCGAATGCAGAAGGCGGCTGGGATGTCCGCCGCGGTGGTGCGGCGCGCTCGAGCGGGCACTTTGATACCAAGCAGGACGCCGTCCAGCGTGCTCGCGAAATCAGCCGCAATGCGGATACCGAACTGAAGATCCACAATCGTGACGGACGGATCGCGCAGTCGGACTCGCACGGCAACGACCCCCGCAACATCAAGGGCTGAGGAGATGTAAGACATGGCGTCGGTGACCAACTTCATCCGCAATACCCCGCTCGCGTCGCTGCGCGACTATTTCACTGCGGCCGGGATCGAGTTTCCGACGCCCGTAAACTGGGATGCGCCTGAGCCGGAGGTCGTCCGGCCGCTGCTTCAAGCGGTGGACCAGATGGATGACGAAGCGCGAGGCCGCGTCATCAACGATGGTGAGCGCGTTGGCGCCATGGCCGATGTCGCGGGTCAGACGGCGCTCTACAGTGTTGTCGACGACCGGGAAGCCCTCGATGAGCTCGAAAATGGACATGCCCGCGCCATGTGGCTGTTCATCAACGATCTGAACCGGTTTCGCCATGCGGAAGCGGTCCGTTTCACCGATGAGCGCCGCCGCGGGCGGAGCTGGGACGGCTTCATCTGCGAAGCGAACCTGAACCTCCGCCGCGACGAGCTCGCGCTCAACGCGTTCAAGGCGGCCCTGTGCCAGAGGTTCGCGTCGCGGAATTTTCATGTCGACATTTTCGAGCGCGTCCGTCCGACCTTCGAAGGTGAGGACTGCGATCTGGTTCAGATCACGGTTTACCGCGAGGGTCTGCCGGACGATCAGTTCGCTTTCGACGAGGGCGAATTGGTGCGCCGCGCCTATCGGCCCGTCTTCGAGGCCGCGATGACCTATGAGCCCGCCTCCGGGGTCATCGAAGTCGTTGCCAATGATCGGGAGAGCCGCGCGGAGATGGCGCAGTATCTGGCCCGCGACCTGCTCGGCGTGGAATTCCGGGACGAGAAGGTGCCCATGCGGCGCTATGATCTCGCGGTGCTGCTTGCGCCCCATGCGTTCCCGACAGACATCGAGGACGGGATCGAGCGGGTGGAAGTCCGGCAGCTCAGGCTCATGCCGATCGATGCCGTGGGTGAGCGCGTGACGCTGGAGGCGATGAGCAAGGCTGAACGCGACATCTGGACGATGGCGGAGGCTCGGCTTGGCCCCGACAATCCCCTCACCGGCGGCTGGGTGGCGACGCAGGCGAAGCTCGTGATCAAGTTCCAGCCCAAGCCTGGGGCTCGGCGTGGTCGCACGCTGCCCCTGACCATCACCATGCCGCATGGCTGCAATCTCAAGGATCAGACGGAAGAGGAGCAGCTGATCGGCGAGAAGTATCTGCGCCGGTGGGGAGTTGTGGTCGATGACCCGATCCTCATCGACGATTGACGAACGGTCTGCCCGGCTTTTCGTCAGCATCGTAGAGACGAAAAGCGCGCGCATCGCCGGGGCCGTCCTTCACGACTATCACGCGGCCAGCGCCACTCCTTTGATCGGCGCTGGTCTCTTGGTGCCGGACGCTCCGGTTCCAGTTGCCACCTCTCTGGTTGACCATGAGGACGAGCCAGTAAATCTGGAATGGTCGCCAGAGCAGCGCGCCTACGGGTATTTCAGCCCGGCAGCGGGATGGGTAACCGTCGACAGCGAACGCCTTCAGGTATTCCGGCTCGATGCCAACGCGTTCCTTGGTCGGCTGACATCTCGCCTTGACTTGCCGCGCTCCGCCCGTCCGGCAGAACGCATTCCGGGCCATCTATGGGAGTTGGGCGACGTCAGACTGTCCGGGCGCGGTGCCCGTGTCCCAATCTGGTATGCGAGACGGCTCACGGATCGCGAGACCTGGCAGCAGGTCGTCAACTATCTCGGGGGGCATCCGCCCGCAGATTTCAGGGTGGTGGTGACCACCTCGGCGACCCGTGGTCTCGCTGAAGCGGACCTTTCCCGGCATCAGTGCATCGCGCTGGGGCATCTGGAACTTAGCGGTGCGGCGCTGGTCATCGAGCCAACGTATCTTGCCGCCCAGCTGAAGGCCGGCGCGGCGACCCATGCAGGGGATCCCGTGCGCCACGCCGCTGGGTTCCGTCATTTCTGGGTGGGGAAACGGGAGTTCAAGTTTGGTGGCGACAAGAGGCGGCAAATTGTCGAGTACCTCTTCAACGCATGGGACGGTGGCAAGGAGAGCGTCAGCACCGAAGTCATGTTTGCCGATCTTGAATTCGATGTCTCAAGCCGCATGCGGGATATCTTCAAGGGCCACCCCGATTGGCGCGATCTGATCGAGACGACGGGGGGATCCTGTCGGCTTCGCATCAGGGAGCTTCTGGAAGCCGAAAGTCCTAACGCCGGTTGATTGCGTCCTCGGCCAACTGAAGTTGTGCCATGATCCAGTCGAAAGGCGGTGCCTCGCCGAGCATCATGCCCTGCATCGCCGCATAGTCTTCCTCGATTGCTACGCGCAATTCGGCGGCTGGCACGACGTAGATCGAGCCTGGCGTGGCCTCTTCGAATTTCTTCCATGCCTGCCTGAAAGCGATGAGGTTGTGTTCGCGCACGGCCGCAAGCAGTCCTTCGTCGGCCAGGGCAGCGCGCCCAATCTGCGTGCCGGTGATCATGGCGACGTCATAGTAGTGGCGGGAAATCCTGTCGCTGTCGGCAGGCACCCGTCCTTCGTCACGATGACCGCAGAAAGCGCCGTGCAAAATCAGAAGTTTCTCCAGGTAGGTGCGCTGCGGGGCGATGACATGGACGTTGTCGACTGCGAACGACCACCCATCGGGCAGTTCCTCTGCGATATAGGGAGTCACGCTGGCGGTCTCGTTGGGATCGAGCGCCGAGCGTGCGCCCGCTTCGAGTTTCACGCGTGGCAGGACGTAGGAGATCTCGGCACTTGGATAGAGCGTCGGGTACTCGATCAGCAGAGTTTGCTGATCGCCGTCTTCATCGTCGGGCGCGATGCTGCAACGCGCATCGAGCAGCGGCTTCAGTGCTTCAGCCAGTTCACCGCGAATATAGGAGCTGCAGGCGTTCTTCAGGTCATCGAACAGGGCTTTGCGCTTCTTCTTCGAAATACCCTCGGGGTTCGTCGGGTCGCGCTCGGCCGCGAAGCCAAGGCCATCCCGATAAACGACAAGATCGATGTCCTCCGAGAAGCGGCGGATGAGCCCATAGGCCTTGGATAACGCCGTGCCACCCTTGAACAGGAGTTGCGGGTGGCCGTCAGGCAAGCGTTTGTAGAGCACGTCCAGCACGAAGCAGACCCGGAAATCCTTCTCGACATAGCTTGGAAGCGTGTCGAGGCGGTCAGCTGCCGCCTCGAATACGTCCTTCTGGTCGCGAGCTGGAAGCGCGAGGAAGCGCATGTAGCTCTCGCTCATGGTGTGACGATCTGCGGGTCGACAAGGCTATGTGCGATGGGCGCTGCCCAGCTCGGCAGGCTGCCGCTGTTACGAACGAGATCCTTTTTCACGGCGTCTGGCAGCTTGCGCTTGAGCGTGGTCGCAACCCGTATGTCCAAAGCTGCTTGGGGTCCGAGCCAGCGCAGCGCCTGCGCGACTGGCGCGGAGGTTTTACCCGCCCATGCCATCACACTCGGACCTGCATGCCGCAGCCGCACGGTCCGATTGCCGATTTTCACGTCCCGCGTCGCCCCGTCCGTCACATAGCTTGTCTTCGCGGGGACAGCATTGGTCAGGCCCAGCTGGTTCGCTGCGGCGATGCCATCGGGCATGATGCGAACACTGTCGCGCCGCGCGAGGGCTGCAACCGCCTTGTCCATATCGACCGGTGCGGGCCGCTTCAGGACGCCACTGGTACGGGGAAGATCGTAAAGCCCACGGCCGACACGACGGAGATCGCCACTCTTTGCCAGGCGCGACAACGCCTGATCGATAGCCGCACGGCTACCGAGGTCGAGGAAGTCCTTGGGGGTGCAAACCCACTTCCCGCGTCCCTTCGAACGAAGGCGCTTCATGATTCTATCAGAAATACCAGTCATCTGAGCGGTCCTCGTAGGCTTTTCGTTGTCAGAAACATAGAGGATTTTTCTGACCAAATCAATTCCTCCCCGAATGCACCCCTTTCGCCTCCCTCAGCCCTCCCACGCCCTCCGCCATGTTGAACCCGCAAGTGTTCGCAGAAATCCCAAGGAGGTTCACATGGCGACCAGGCACCTTTCCCAGATCGAGCTGGCGGCTCGCTGGAACATTTCACACCGCACGCTGGAGCGCTGGCGGTGGACGGGCGAAGGCCCGAAATTCATCAAGCTCGGCGGCCGGGTGATCTACCGGCTCGAGGATGTCGAGGCCTTCGAGGCCGAGCAGATCCGCGGCGTGGACCACGAACCCCATCGTCCGATGTCGGCGTGAGGGGGCGGAACATGACGATCTCCAACCACATCACCCTGGCCGATATCCACCGCATGCCGGTGGGCCAGATCGCGGCGCTGCCCGCCGATCAGCTCGCACTGTTGAAAGGCGCGGCGGAGGAGCAACTGACGCAGGCGAAGTCGGTCGCGGATTGGCTCGACGGAGCCATCTCCCTCAAATACTCGGACCGTGCCCGGGACACCCGCCAGGAGGCGGGCAAGGACACCGGCACGATACGGTTCGAGGATGGCGGCGTCACCGTGATCGCCGAACTGCCCCAGCGCATCGACTGGGATCAGGCGTTGCTGGCGCAGATCGCTGAAAACATCGCCTCGGCGGGCGAGGACCCGGCGGAGTTCATCGAGACCAAGCTGTCGGTGTCCGAGCGCAAATACGGCGCCTTGCCGGAAAGCTGGCGCAAGGGCTTCGAGCCCGCGCGCACGGTCCGCACCGGCAAGCCGAAGTTCCGCCTCGTGCTGAACGAGGAGGTGCGCTGATGGCCATTTCGCTCGCGTCCCTGCGCACGACCTCGGTGCTGACCCCGCCGCGCATCCTGATCCACGGTGTGGCCGGGGTGGGCAAATCGACCTTCGCGGCCGATGCCGACCGGCCCGTCTTCCTCATGACCGAGGATGGCCTGGGCAAGCTGCAGGTCCCGCATTTCCCGCTCGCGACCAGCTATGCGGAGGTGGCCGAGGCGCTTGATGCGCTCTCGAACGAGGACCATGATTTCGGCACGGTCGTCGTCGACAGCGTCGACTGGCTGGAGCCGCTGATCTGGGCCGAGGCTTGCAAGCGCAACGGCTGGGCCTCTATCGAGGCGCCGGGGTTTGGCAAGGGCTATGCCGAGGCGCTGACCATCTGGCGCGAATATCTCGACCGGCTCAACGCGCTGCGCGACCGCAAGGGCATGGTGGTCATCCAGATCGCCCATACCGACATCAAGCGTTTCGACAGCCCCGAGCACGAACCCTACGACCGCTATGTGATCAAGCTGCAGACCCGCGCCTCGGCGCTGCTGCAGGAACATTCGGACGTCGTGCTCTTCGCCAACTATCAGATCTCGGTCGCGAAATCCGATGTCGGCTTCAACAAGAAGGTGACCCGGGCGCTCGGGTCGGGTGCGCGCGTCATGCACACCGAGGAGCGCCCCGCCTTCCTCGCCAAGAACCGTTACGGCCTGCCGGACACCCTGCCGCTGATGTGGTCGGAGTTCCTCGCGGCCATGCCCCAATCCCAATGAACTGAACAAGGACAAGACCATGGCACGTTTCGACACGTCCTTCGACGCCACCAGCGTCGAGCCCACCACCGCCTACGAGCTGCTGCCCGCTGGCAAATACCGCGCCCAGATCGTCGAGAGCGAGATGCGCGTCACCAAGAACGGCATGGGCCAGTTCCTCTGGCTGATGCTCGACATCCTCGAGGGCGAGCACAAGGGCCGGAAGATCTTCGACCAACTGAACCTGGTGAACCCGAACCCGACCACGGTGGAAATCGCGCAGCGCACGCTCTCGGCGATCTGCCACGCCACGGGCCGGATGCATGTCAGCGACAGCGAGGAGCTGCACCTGATCCCGATGCCGATCCAGGTGAAGATCCGTCCGCCGAAGAACGGCTACGGCGAGAGCAACGCGATTGCCTATCTGCCGCCCGAGCGGGGTTCGGCCCCGGCCGCCCGCCCGGCAAAGCCCGCGCCCGATCCGGCCGGCTCTTCGGTGCCGCCGAAAATGGCCTCCGCGCCCTGGAACAAGAAGGGCTGAGCCTTCGCGCTGCCCTGCGCCGTGACTGACGGGGCAGCGCGCAACCCCATCTGAGGAAACTCCCATGACTGACATGACCAACGTGGCCCCCGTGGCCGTGAACAGCCCCGGCTTGCCTGAAGACCAGCGGCGGCTGATCGAGCTCGACGATGCCATCGCCAAGATCCGCACGCAGATCGCGACCGCCGATCTGGCCCGCCAGCGCGGCCAGAAGCCGATCGATCCGGACTGGTTCCACCGGGCCCGCACGGCGCTCCGCCACCTGTGCCGCGAGCGCGCGGAACTCTTGGCCCAAGGCACCGGCCGCCGTCGCCGCGAAAAGCTCAAGGACG
Source organism: Salipiger sp. 1_MG-2023 (assembly GCF_030547555.1). NCBI lineage: Bacteria > Pseudomonadati > Pseudomonadota > Alphaproteobacteria > Rhodobacterales > Roseobacteraceae > Salipiger > Salipiger sp. 1_MG-2023. The sequence continues at coordinate 10,677 of NZ_JAUOQN010000069.1, forward strand.
CGCTGATCGGCATCCTGCGCGAGCGCCATGACCCCGAGACCTGGGATAGCATTCTGGCAGAGGCGCAGGCCCGCACCGAACGGGAGGCACTGTGATGGCAGAGCTTCCCGAAACCCCCACGCCGACGCTGACTGCGATCTATGCCGATTACGAGGCCCGGCAGGGCGATGGTTTCCGCGATCACCTCGGGGCGTCGATCATCGGTAAATCCTGCGCCCGGGCGCTCTGGTACGATTTCCGCTGGATCACGCCCGCGCGCCATTCCGGCCGTCTGCTGCGCCTTTTCGAGACTGGGCAGTTGGAAGAGGACCGGCTCGTGCGCAACCTGCGTGCCACCGGGGCGACCGTGCTCGAGGTCGATCCCGAGACCGGCCGCCAGTTCCGGGTCGAGGCCCATGGCGGCCATTTCGGCGGCTCGCTCGACGGCGTTGCCCTCGGGCTCTTGGAAGCGCCGAAGACCTGGCATGTGCTGGAATTCAAGACCCATTCGGTCAAGAGCTTCAATGAGTTGACCGCCAAGGGTGTCGTTCTGGCGAAGCCCCAGCACGCCGCGCAGATGCAGATCTATATGCACCTGACCGGCATCACGCGCGCGCTCTACGTCGCGGTCTGCAAGGACACCGACGCGCTGCATGTCGAGCGCATCGAGGCGGATCGCGCCTTGGCCGAGCGTCTTCTGGAAAAGGCCGGGCGCATCATCTTCGCCCAGCATCCGCCCGCGCGAATCAGCGAGGACCCGGCCTGGTTTGAATGCCGGTTCTGCGATCACCATTCGGCCTGCCATGACGGTGGTGGCGCGGCGGTGACCTGCCGGTCCTGCCTGCATGCGACGCCGGTCGACGGTGGTTGGCACTGTGCGCGTCACGACCGGATGCCGGCGCCTTCCGAGCAACGCACGGCCTGCGGCCGCCATCTCTTCATCCCCGACCTCATCCCGGGCGAGGTCATCGATGCGGGCGACGATGTCGTCACCTACCGCATGGCCGATGGCTCGACCTGGACCAATGACGCCCGTTCCCCGGAGGCCGCGCCATGCTGACCCTGCGCCCTTATCAACAGGCCGCGATCACCGCGATCTACGGCTATTTCCAGACCGACACCGGCAATCCGCTGGTGATCATTCCGACCGCGGGCGGCAAGTCGCTCGTCATGGCGTCCTTCATCGAAGGCGTGCTGAGGGCCTGGCCCGATCAGCGCATCCTGATCGTGACCCATGTCCGCGAGCTGATCGCCCAGAACCATGCCGAGATGATCGGCCTCTGGCCCGATGCCCCGGCGGGCATCTATTCGGCGGGCCTCGGCAAGCGCGAGGCGCAGGCGCGGATCCTCTTCGCGGGCATCCAGTCGATCCACCGTCGCGCGGCCGAGATCGGCCACACCGATCTGGTTCTGATCGACGAGGCGCATCTGATCCCCGGCAAATCGAGCACGATGTATCGGCGCTTCCTCGACGCGCTGAAGGCGATCAACCCGGCGCTCAAGGTGATCGGGCTGACCGCCACGCCGTTCCGGCTCGACTGCGGGATGCTGCATGAGGGGCAGAACGCGCTCTTCACCGACATCGCCTATGAGGCCCCGGTGCGCGAGTTGATCGATGCGGGGTATCTGAGCCCTCTGGTCTCGAAGCAGCCCGCGACCAGGCTCGACGTCTCGAAGGTGGGCACCCGCGCGGGCGATTTCATCGCGCGCGATCTGGCGGCGGCGGTTGATCAGGACGCCATCACCCGCGCGGCCGTCGCCGAGATCATCGAGCATGGCCGCGACCGCAAATCCTGGCTGGCCTTCTGTTCGGGCGTCGAGCATGCGCGCCATGTGGCCGAGGAGTTTGGCCGCCAGGGTATCAGCTGCCGCACGATCTTCGGCGACACGCCGAAGGACGAGCGCGATGCGATCCTTGCCGCCTTCAAGCGCGGCGAAATCCGGGCGCTGGCCTCGATGGGCGTGCTGACCACCGGCTTCAACGCGCCTGGTGTCGACCTGATCGCGCTGTTGCGCCCGACGCAATCCGCCGGGCTCTATGTGCAGATGGTCGGGCGCGGCTCCCGCCTTGCGCCGGGCAAGGAGAACTGCCTGGTGCTGGACTTCGCGGGCAATGTCCGTCGCCACGGACCAATTGATCTGGTGCGGCCCAAACGCCCCGGTGATGGCGGCGCGGGCGAGGCACCGACCAAGGTCTGCCCGGACTGCGACAGCATCATCGCGCTCTCGGCGACTGAATGCCCGGATTGCGGCTATGTCTTCCCGGCGCGCGAGGTGAAGATCGCCCCGACGGCCGCCACGCTGCCGGTGCTTTCGCCGAAGCAACAATGGCTCCCGGTCACGGGCGTTGCCTACAGCCGTCACGACAAGGCGGGCGGCCGTCCGTCGCTCAAGGTGACCTATAGCTGCGGCCTTGCCACCTACAGCGAATGGGTCTGCCTCGAGCATCAGGGCTATGCCCGCCAGAAGGCGGCCGAGTGGTGGCGCAAGCGCGCGCCCGGCAGCCCTGTGCCGCTGAGCGTGGCCGAGGCCCTCGCGCAGACGAGCCGCCTTGCGCGCCCCTGCGACATCTCGGTCCGCCCCTCGGGCCGCTATCTTGAGATCTCCGGTTACAGGTTTGCCCCATGCGCCCATCCGACCCCGGCCTCTGCGCCGTCTGCCACCGGGAACCTCGCGGGTTTGGCTGGTTCGAACCGGGGTTCCGGCGCACCGACCCGCGGCGTGACGCCAGCCGCAAGCGGCTCTGCAGCCGTGCCTGTCAGGACCTCTGCCATGGGAGGAAGGGCATGATCGATCCGACCCCGAATGAGACCGAGGCCATGGCCACGGGCGGCCAAATGGGCGGCGAATATCTGGAAGCCATCGGCAAGTCCGACCTCGCGACCCTGTCCGAGGAGGAATGGGCCCGGTTTCTCGATGCCGTCGTCACCGGCTATTGCGACCATCTGCGCGCGCTGGCGGCGAAGGATCGCAGCCGGCTCGACGCGATGGCGCCGGAGGTGCCGTTCTGATGGCAAACACGTCCTGGATGGCGCGCTTCGGCGCGCGGCTCGTCACCAATGGCTATGCCATCCTGCCGATCGGCCCGAGCACCAAGAAGCCCGGCCGGTTCCAGCGCGGCGGCTGGGCCGATTACCCGGAATGGAACCGCCATGCCGAACGCCCGACCACGGAGGTCGAGGTCGCGACCTGGGCTGCCTGGCCCGATTGCGGCATCGGCATCGTCGGCGGTGCGGTGGCGGCGGTCGATATCGACATCGCAACGGACGCCGAACTGGCATTGCAGATCGAGGCACTGGCGCGGACGCGCCTTGGCGACACGCCCGCGCTGCGCATCGGCCGCGCCCCGAAGCGCATGCTGGTCTATCGCACGGCCGCACCGTTTCGGGGCATCAAACGCCATCCGCTCGAGGTGCTCTGCCTCGGGCAGCAGGTTCTGGCCTATGCCGACCACCCCGACACCGGCGCACCCTATGTCTGGCCCGACGAGGGGCTGGCCGATCTCGATATCAGCGACCTTCCCGAAATCACGGCGGAAGCGGCGACGACCTTTCTGGATGAAGCCTATGCGATCCTGCCCGAGGCGCTGCGCCAGCGCGGGCTGCGATCGGCAACACCGGCCACACTGCTGCGCAACCACGGGCAGATCGGCACCTTGCCCGCCATCCGGTCGGCGCTCGACTGGCTGCCGAATGACGAGCTCGATTACGACAGCTGGATGCGCATCGGCATGGCGTTAAAGGGCGCGCTTGGCGATGCGGGCGGCGAGGTCTTTGCCACCTGGTCGGCTCAGGCGGCCAAGGATGTGCCCGCGACAACGGCCCGCGCTTGGGCGAGCTTCAAGCCCGATCGGATCGGCGCAGGCACAATCTACCACCTCGCAATGGAGCGCGGCTGGCAGCCCGACGCCGCCTTGCGCCTCGATGGCAGCCTCGATCCGGACGGCGCGCATCCGGCCGCCGATCTGCTGGCCCGGCTGGAGGGGAGCGCGCCAATCATCACCGACCCGGAAAAGCCCACCTTCAGCCTGACCATTCCCGACGGTCTTGTCGGCGAGTTGACCGGCTACATGCTGGCCACCGCGCGCCGCCCACAGCCGCTTCTGTCGCTCGGGGCCAGCCTCTGCGCCATCGGCGCGCTGATGGGGCGGCGGTATCGCACGACCAGCAACCTGCGTTCGAACCTCTATGTCGTGGGGATCGCGGACAGCGGCTCGGGCAAGAACCACGCCCGAGAGATCATCAACGAGGTCTTCTTCGAGGCGGGCCTCGCCCACCACCTCGGCGGCAACAAGATCGCCTCCGGGGCCGGGCTCTTGACCGCGCTTCACCGCCAGCCCGCCATTCTGTTCCAGATCGACGAATTCGGGATGTTCCTCTCGGCCGCCGCCGACCGCAAACGCAGCCCGCGCCATATCACCGAGATCCTCGACAACATGACCGAACTCTTCACGGCCGCGGGCGGCATCTTCCTCGGGGCGGAATATGCGAACCGCGACGGCACCAATGAGCGGCGCGACATCAACCAGCCCTGCCTTTGCGTCTATGGCACCACGACGCCCCTGCATTTCTGGGGCGCGCTGCAGGGTGCGAATGTGGTCGACGGCTCGCTCGCGCGCTTTCTGATCCTGCCGAGTGATGAGGATTATCCCGACGAGAACCTCGCCGTGGGCATCCGGCAGGCGCCGCCCGCGCTGATCCAGGCGCTCCAGCTGGTCGCGAGCGGCGGCGGGGCCGTGAAGGGCAACCTGACCGGCAAGACCGCCGATCAGAACACCGCCGTGAACTCGATGACCGTGCCGATGTCCGACGCGGCGCGCGCCCGGTTTGCCGACCTCAGCGACACTCTGACCGAGGAGCTGCGGGCAGCGGCCGGCACCGCCTTTACCGCCATCCTCGCCCGCATCGGAGAGAACGCGCTGAAGCTGGCGCTGATCGTGGCCGTCGGGCGCGATCCCGTGCGTCCCGAGATCGACATCACCACGGCGGACTGGGCCATCGGCTTCGTGCGCCATTACGCGCGGTGCACCATGGAGGCGGTCGAACGCCATGTGGCGGACACAGAGACCGAGGCGCATCTGAAGCGGCTGAAGGAGATCGTCCGCGCGGCCGGGCCCAAGGGGATCACCAAGTCCGAGATCACCCGGGCCTCCCAATGGCTGAAATCGCGCGACCGCGACGAAATCCTGCTGACGCTCATCGAGAGCGGCGACATCACCACCGGCATGCGCGGCTCCTCGACCAAGCAGGCCATGGTCTACCGGATGGCGCGGTGGGGCGGGTGACCGGAGATCCTTCAAGCCGCCTGAAGCGGCCCTTGAAGCCGAACTACCTCCAAGCAGCAGAAACGAAAGGGAAAAACCGAATCCTTCAAATCCTTCAATCTTTCAAGAGGACCCCTTATCCCTATACGTGTACGCGCGCGGTTTAACATTGGGAGAGAGATACCCATTGAAATATTGAATAATTGAAGGATTATATATTACACATACAGGACAACCACTTAGGGGCGAAAATCCTTCAAGACGCCCCTCTGAAGGTTCTGAAGGATTTGCCGGGCGGCCGAGCCGTCCAGCCCATGAACTGACCAGACCACCCTTCGGGGCCTGGCGAGACCGCAGCCTTCACCGGCCAGCCCGCTCGCCTCGCTCACAAACACGAAGAGGAGGTCTCTCATGACCCAATCCAACGAACATCCACGCTGCATCCTGGCGCTCGATCTCGGCACCAACACCGGCTGGGCCCTGCGCAGCCACGACGGGCTGATCACCAGCGGCACCGCCAGCTTCCGGCCCGGGCGCTATGACGGCGGTGGCATGCGCTATCTGCGTTTTACCAACTGGCTGACCGAACTGGACCGTCTCTCGGGGCCCATCGCGGCCATCTGGTTCGAGGAGGTCCGCCGCCATGCCGGAACCGACGCGGCCCATGTCTATGGCGGGCTGATGGCCTCGCTCACCAGCTGGGGCGAGCTGCGGGGCATTCCTTACGAGGGCGTGCCGGTGGGCACGATCAAGCGCCACGCCACCGGCAAGGGCAACGCGCCCAAGCAGGCAATGATCGATGCGGCCCGCGCGAAGGGCTTCAGCCCCGAGGACGACAACGAGGCCGATGCCATCGCGATCCTGCTCTGGGCCCTCGATGCCCGGGGAGGTGCGGCATGAGGTTCCATCCCAAGGGCTATGGCGGCCAGCGCCGCTCGCCTGATGAGGTGAAGCGCGACGGCTGGCGCGAACAGGGTTTGCTGGCAGTCAGCGTGGATGACACGCGCCTGACCTGGCCCGAGCGTGAACTCGTCGAGCAGCTGGGCACGCGGCTCTATGGTCCGCGCCCGGCGGAGGATCTGCGCCATGGCTGAGCATATCTGGACCGCCGAGGACGTCGCCGATCACTTCGAGGAGGCGTTCCGCACCCTGCGCAAGCTGCCGCCCGTGAAGGTGCAGGGCTATTTCAACGCCTGGCCGCAGGTCATCCGCACCGAGCGCGAGATCCTCGCCATGGAGCCCGAACCGATGCGGGTCTGGCCCTCGGCCGCCGCGATCTCGCGGCTCGAGCAGACCTTCGACTGGGTGCTCTGGCTTGGCGAGAGTGAACGCCGCCTGATCTGGTGGCGCGCCGCCCGTCGGCCGTGGAAGCAGATCACCCATGAGCTGGGCGTCGACCGCAGCACCGCATGGCGCCAGCACAAGCTCGCTCTCACCAAGATCGCCGCGCGGTTGAATGCTGCGCGAGCATGAAGTGTTGCAACACTTTGGTCTTCGACAGCTGCAACATATCCGTGCTATCTGAAGGATATGATGGGGAGAGTGCGTCGGAAGACGGCTCTCCCCGTTTCCGTTCGCGCGGACCGGCGACAGCAGGGCCGCAGCGGAGCGCATTTCCCTGAAATCGGCGGGTCCTTCCCGGCGTCCATCCTATACGGGCGGGCGAAGCGCGAGGGTTTCCCAGTGACACCCCGAAAAACACCCGTTTCGTTTCGCTTGGGCCCATGCGGCAGCACGCGAAGGGCCTGACGGCCGGAAACCCCATCCCTGAACCGAAACGGTCCCGCGGGGGCATTTCGGTTCACGCCCCCATTTCGCCGCCCGGCACCCCAAGGACATTCCCATGGACGTCGTCGACCTGCCGCTCGAGCAGATCATCCCCTATGCGCGCAATCCCCGGCGCAACGAGCAGGCCATCGCCACGGTCGCGGCCTCGATCCAGGAGTTCGGCTGGCGTCAGCCCATCGTCGTGGACGAGGCGATGGTCGTGCTGGCCGGGCACACCCGGCTGGAGGCGGCGCGCAAGCTCGGCTTCAAGACCGCGCCGGTGCATGTCGCCAAAGGGCTGACCGACTCGCAAGCCCGCGCATTCCGGATCATGGACAACCGTTCCGGCGAAAATGCCGAATGGGACAAGGACCTCTTGAACCCCAACTGGCGGACCTGCTGGAGGCAGATTACGACCTCGACCTGACCGGCTTCACCGAGGACGAGGTGAACGCGCTGATGTCGAGCCTTGATGCGGGCACCGGTCCGCAGGAAGGCGAAGACGAAATCCCGGAAACCCCGGAGGAGCCCGTCAGCCGCCCCGGCGACCTCTGGCTCCTCGGAAATCACAGGCTCCTCTGCGGCGACAGCACGGTCGCCACCGATGTCGAGCGGTTGCTCGGCCCTGTGCAGCCGCTGCTGATGGTCACCGATCCGCCCTACGGCGTCGAGTATGACCCGGGCTGGCGCAACCAGGCGGGGGCGGCCAAGACCAAGCGCACCGGCAAGGTGCTGAACGATGATCGGGCGGACTGGCGCGAGGCCTGGGCATTGTTCCCGGGCGATGTCGCCTATGTCTGGCATGGCGCGCTGCACGCGGCGACCGTGGCGGAAAGCCTCGAAGTCGCGGGCTTCACCATCCGCTCCCAGATCATCTGGGCCAAGGAGCGGCTGGTCTTGAGCCGGGGCGATTATCACTGGCAGCACGAGCCCGCCTGGTATGCCGTCCGAAAGTCCGGCAAGGGCCATTGGGCGGGCGACCGCAAGCAGACGACGCTCTGGCATATCTCGAGCAAGGATCAGGACGAAAAGACCGTCCACGGCACCCAGAAGCCCGTGGAATGCATGCGCCGGCCGATCCTCAACAATTCGAGCCCGGGTCAGGCGATCTACGAGCCATTCATGGGATCGGGCACCACGCTGATCGCGGCCGAGACCACGGGCCGGGTCTGCCTCGGTATCGAGCTGAACCCGGCCTATGTCGATGTGGCCGTCCAGCGCTGGCAGAAATTCACCGGGAAGCAGGCCGTCCTCGATGGGGATGGAACGCCCTACGACGATCTCAAGACCAAAGACCGCTGAGGGATGGATGACCTGGCTTTATCTTCCGCAGGCCTGCCTGACGGAACAGGCGACGCATGCCTTTTCGGCCTCTCGCTCTGTTCCGGCGCCGGTGGCATCGACCTCGGGCTCACCATCGCCTTGCCCAAATATCGAACTGTGGGCCATGTCGAACGGGAAACCTTCGCTGCAGCCACTCTCGTGGCGCGGATGGAAGACGCGGCCCTGGATCGCGCGCCTGTCTGGGACGACGTTGCCACGTTCGACGGCCGCCCATGGCGCGGCGCGGTGGACATCGTCACTGCGGGCTATCCGTGCCAGCCGTTCTCAGTCGCGGGAAAGCGCCGGGGCGCGGACGATCCGCGCCACCTCTGGCCGCATGTCGCGCGGATCATCGGCGAGGCCGAGCCGCCCTTCGTCTTCCTCGAGAATGTCGCCCATCATCTCCGCCTCGGCTTCCCCGAAGTCGCCAGCGGATTGGTTGGCATGGGCTACAAGCTTGCGGCAGGCCTCTTCACGGCGGCGGAAGTCGGCGCGCCCCACAAGCGCGAACGGCTCTTCATCCTCGCCATCCGCGAGGGCGACGAGTTGGCCGACCCCGCGCGCCTGCTCTGGCACCCGGTCGAGTGGCGGGAACCGGACAGAGCTGCTGCGGCTCTGGCCGACGCCAAGGGCCAGCGCCAACGAGAACCGGCAGACGAAGCCGACGCCCTCGCAGGTAGCGGGCCAGCACGGGATGAACTTGGCGACCACGGCCGCGCTCTGGCCGACGCCGATGGCGAACGACGGCTGCAAGCCGAGCGCGGGCAACCGCCGCTCGGCCGACCTGACCCATTCGGCGGGGATGTGGATGACGCCGACGGCGCGGGATCACAAGGACGGGGCGACCAGCCTTGCCAACACCCCGGTGAACGGCCTGCTTGGCCGCCAGGTCCTGGTGACGCCGATGGCTGGGAGCGATACCGCCGAGCCGCGCCGGACCTTGAACCCGCTGTTCGTCGAGGCGCTGATGGGCTGGCCCACCGGGTGGACCGGCTTCGGCTCTGTGGCAACGGCGTGGTCCCACTGGTTGTGGCGCATGCGCTGCGAACTCTGGCGGCTGAATTGCTGGCCGATGGATGAGGTCGCGGCATGAAGCAGTCCCGCCTCATGTCGTTGGTCGAGGCCGTCGCCAACGTGATCGTTGGCTACGGCGTCGCGGTCGTGACGCAGATCCTGATCTTCCCTATTTTCGGGCTGCACACGACACTGGCGCAGAACCTGAAGATGGGCGCGGTCTTCACCGTGGTCAGCATCGCGCGGTCCTTCGCCCTGCGGAGGATGTTCGAGGCGATCCGACTTGCTGGCGAGAAGGACTGCCACCATCGAGGCGATCACGCCTAAACGGTTTCAAAGTTGCCGCCAACGCACTCAGATTGAGCTACCCCCCGAAATTCGGACACTGACATAAGCTATGATTTGCAGTCTGCTGATCTTCGACGAGAAGGAGATCA
>NZ_JAUOQN010000007.1:0-125197 GCF_030547555.1 Salipiger sp. 1_MG-2023
GCCGGAAACCGGCTCCGGCGCCGCCAGCCCCGTTCCCCCCACCGAAGCGCCGGGCCTGCCCGGCGAGATCCGCAACCGCGCCGATGTCGAAACCGCGCTCGACCGGATCATCGCATTTTACGAGCGCACCGAACCGTCCAGCCCGCTGCCGCATCTGGCCCGGCGGATGCGGCGGATGGTGATGATGGATTTCCTCGAACTGATGGAAGAGGTGGCGCCGTCGGGGCTCAAGGAGTTTCGCAGCGTCGCCGGGGTCGAGGACGGCAAAAAGAAATAGCGAACAGGAAAGGGAGTTGAATGGCCGACAGCAAGCAGAAGGTGATCGAACGCAACCGCGCACCGCGGGTCCAGATCGCCTATGACGTCGAACATTACGGATCGGAAACCACCATCGAATTGCCCTTTGTCATGGGCGTGATGGCCGATCTTTCCGGCGCTTCGGAAACCCCCGAGGCGTCCAAGCCGATCCCCGACCGCAGCTTCGTGGAAACCGACGCGGGCCGGTTCGGCAAGTTCATGGAGGCGCTCGCCCCGAGGGTAAAGGCCCGCGTGCCCAACACCTTGCCCGCCGCCGAGGGGGCGGAGAAGGACGAAGAACTGTTCGTCGATCTCAGCTTCAAGAGCATGTCCGATTTCGCCCCCGACAAGATCGCCGCGCAGGTGCCAGCGCTCTCCGAGCTGCTGAAGATGCGCAGCCAGCTGGTCGAGTTGCTGGGCTACATGGACGGCAAGGTCGACGCGGAAAAGCGCATCGCGCAGCTGCTGGGCAACGAGCCGCTGCTGGCGCAGGCCGCCGAGGCCGCGATGGCCGCCGGCAAGGAGGATTGATCCATGGCAGAAGAACTCAAATCCGACGCCGGCGCGGCCGAGGCCGAAGCGCTTGATCTGGGCGAATTCTCGGCGCTGCTGGAAAAGGATTTCCGCGTCAAGGACGAGGCTTCTGACCGGCTCAAGGGCCTTGTCGCCAACCTTGCGCTGGCGGCGCAGGAAAAGGCCGGATCGGCGACGATTTCCGGCAATGCGGTCAAGTCGATCAAGTCTCTGATCGGCGGCATCGACCAGATCCTGACGGAACAGATGAACGAGATCCTGCACGCCCCCGAGCTGCGCGAGATCGAAGGCACATGGCGCGGATTGCATTATCTGGTCAACAACACCGAGACCGATCAGAAGCTCAAGATCCGGGTGATGAACATCCGCAAGGACGACCTGGCCGATCATCTCGAGGATTACGAAGGCCAGATGTGGGACCAGTCAGCGGTCTTCAAGAAGATCTATTCCGACGAATATTCGATGTTTGGCGGCGAGCCGTTCGGCGCCATCATCGGGGCCTATGAATTCAGCCACAAGCCCAAGGATGTGAGCATGTTGCGCAACCTGTCCGGGATTTGCGCATCGGCCCATGCTCCCTTTATCGCCGCCGCCGCGCCGCAGCTCTATCGCATGGAAAGCTGGCAGGAACTGCCCAACCCGCAGGATCTGCAACAGGTGATGTCCTCGCCCGAATATGCCAGCTGGAATTCGCTGCGCGAGTCCGAGGATGCGCGCTATATCGGCCTGACCATGCCGCGGGTGCTGGGGCGGCTGCCGTACGGCGCCGAGACGGTGCCGGTGAAGGGCTTCGATTTCGAAGAGCAGATCGACGGCAAGCACGATCATTACGTCTGGATGAACGCGGCCTTCGCCATGGGCGTCAACATCAACCGCAGCCACAAGATCAGCGGTTGGGGCACCCAGATCCGCGGCGTTGAATCGGGCGGCACGGTGATGAACCTGCCGGTGCACACCTTCCCGACCGATGATGGCTCTGTGGCGATGAAATGCCCCACCGAGATCGCCATCGACGATCGCCGCGAGGCCGAGCTGGCCAAGCTGGGGATGATGCCGATCCTGCATCGCAAGAACACCGATCTTGCGGCCTTTATCGGGGCGCATTCGCTTCAGGATGACGAGACCCGCGCCGGCAAGCTGGTCGACCCGGACGCGCAGGCCAACGAGCGGCTGTCGGCCAATCTTCCCTATCTTTTTCCCGTGTGCCGCTTTGCACATTACCTGAAGGCGATCGCGCGGGACAAGGTCGGCACGTTCAAGGAACGCGCCGACATGCAGGTTTGGCTTGGCGAGTGGATCAACCGCTATGTCCTCGCCAATCCGGCCATGGCTGATGAAAAGGCCAAGGCCAAACGGCCACTTGCCGCCGCAGAGGTGCAGGTGGACAGCGTCGAGGGGCGCCCCGGCTATTACAACGCCCGGTTCTACCTTCGGCCGCATTACCAACTGGAAGGCATCAACGCGAGCCTGCGGCTCGTGTCCGAGCTGCCCTCTGTCAAATCATGACTTTTGAAGACAATGGAGAGATAAAATGGCATTTACCGGCTATCTGAAGATCCCCGATATCGACGGCGAAAGCCAGCGCGCCGAACACGAGGATGAAATCGACATCACCGACATCATGTGGTCGATCGAGCAGGCGGCCACCGCGCAGACCGGCCGTGGCCGTGCCCGCGCGCGGGCCGATGTCAGCTCGTTGACCTGCAGGAAGGTCTATGATGCCTCCTCGCCGTATATTGCGCTGGCCGCGATGCAGGCGAAAAGCTTCAAGGACGTGATCGTGACCGTGCGCCGTGACAGCGGCGAAGCGCATCTTGATTACCTGACCATCACCATGACCAACACCATCATCTCGCACTACGAGATCGACGGTGTCGGGCGCATCACCGACTCTGAACGGGTGGAGCGCGAAGGTCAGGAGCTGCAGGAGCGGATCGGTTTCGCCTTCGAGAACATCAAGGTCAAGTACGTGGTGCAGGAAGAGGATCACTCTGCCGGCGACGAGCACGAGATCGAGTTCGACATCGCGGCAGGCGTGTGAGCGGTCTGACCAAGGGACCGGTTCATGTCTGACGATCGCCTGACACAGGCGGTATCCCGGCAGGATGCCGTTCAGCCGTCCCTCTGGGACAGGCTGGTCGATGACCTGCCGGGTCTTAGCGCCGAAGCGGCCGCGCTTGGCCGCGATCTTGCCCGGGCCATGGGCGCGCCCGAGGCCGCCGAGACGCTTGTGGCCGCCGGGCCGCGCGGCATCGAGGCCCGCGACGATATCGCGCCCGAAACCCGCCAGCTGGCCCATCGGCTGCTGGCCCTGCGCGCCCGCAAGCGCCGTCTCGAAGAGGCGGGCATCGTGGTGACCTCGGACATTCTGCGCGAGGCGGTGCGGCGCGACATTGAAATGCTGTTCAACACAGAGCGGATGGAGGCAGATTTCCTGCTGACCCCGCGCGAGGCGCTGGCCCATCAAAGCCCGCGCGACCTGCTCGCCGATTACCCCGAGGTGCGGCGCAGCGTGCTCAATTACGGGGTGCCGTCGTTTTCGGGGCGCAACGGCGCTGACATCGACGCCGACGCGCTGGCGCGCGAGCTGAAGCGGGTGCTCAACACCTTCGAGCCGCGCCTTGCGCCGGGCAGCGTCAAGGTGACGGTGTCGCGCTCGGACAAGGCCGGGCTGGTGATCGCGGTGGATGGCACGCTGCTGCTCTCGCCGGTGCCCGAGCGGCTGCGGCTGTCGACGTCGATTGATCTCGACAACGGCAACGCCCGAACCACGCTGGAGGAGCGCTGATGGACGCGGCCTTCCTTGATTACTACGAAGAAGAACTTGGCGCGATCCGCGGCCTTGCGCAGGATTTCGCGGCGCTGCATCCCAACGTGGCGCGCAATCTGGCGCTGGACGCGGAGCCATGCCCCGACCCCTATGTCGAGCGGCTGCTTGAAGGCGTGGCGTTTCTGGCAGCGCGCACTCGGCTCAAGGTCGATGCCGAGGCGTCGCGCTATGTGCGCAACCTGCTCGACATGCTGTACCCCGATCTGGCGGGGCCGTCTCCGGCGATGAGCATGGCGCAGATGGTGCCCGGCCCGCAGACGCTGCGGATGACCTCGGGCTATACCATGAAGCGTGGCACCCGGCTGGTGGCCGGGCTGCGCGAGGGGCTGGCGACCCGCGCGACCTATACCACCGCGCAGCCGGTGGCGCTGTGGCCGATCCGTCTGGCATCGGTGCGCTACCTGCCCGATCGCGGCGCGCTGGCACAGGCGGGGGTGTCGGCGCAGCTGTCGCGCGAGGCCTCGGCGGGGCTGCACATCACGCTCGAGCGGTTGGAAGGCGGGCCACTGTCGGAACTGCCGCTGGACCGGCTGGAGATATACCTTGGCGCGGGCGCGCGGGGGGCGGCGTTGCTGGATGCCTGTTTCGGGGGCTGCGCCGGCATCGCGGCGCGCCCCGCCGACGGGCGCACACCGTTTCGCCCGCTGCCGCGCCCGCGCCTTGTTGGCATCGACGGCGACGAGGCGCTTTTGCCCCGAGCGCGCCCCTCGTTCGAAGGCTACCGGCTGCTGCGCGAATATTTCCTGATGCCCGAGCGGTTTCATTACCTCGGGCTGTCGGGGCTGGCGCCGGTCGTGCAATCATGCAGCGACAGCACGCTCGACGTGGTGGTCCTGCTCTCCGAGGAACGCCCGGCGCTGGCGCAGACCAGCGCGCAGGACATGACGCTGTTCGTGACGCCGGTGCTCAACCTGTTCGAACATGAATGCAATCTGGTCGAGCTGCGCGCCAACCGCTCGGCGCATATCGTCCAGGCCGACCGCACCCGCCCCAAGGATTACGAGATCTACCGCCTGCTGCGGGTCGAGGATGCCGAAAGCGATGGCCCGCAAGCCCGCCTGCGCCCGCTGTTCGGGGTCGAGGCGGGGATGGACAGCGGCCATGTCTATTCATTCGAACGCCGCCCGAGGCTGCCCGATACCGAAGACGTGCGGCGCGGCCAGACCCGGTCGAGCTATTCGGGCGACGATCTGTACCTGTCGACCGGTCGCCCGGCGGGGCGCGCATCGGACAGGGCGCTGCGCCGGCTCGACGTGCGGGCGCTGTGCACCAACCGCGATCTGCCGATCCTCGACGACATGCCGAAGCTGACGCTTGAAACCGGCGATCCGGTGTCCGAGGTGCGCCTGCTGCGCAACATGCGCCGCCCGCATCCGTCGCTGCGATCAAGCTTGCCGCAAGGCACCGGGGGCGAGGCGCGGATGGATCACCTGTCGTGGCGCTGGATCTCGCAGCTGGGGCTGAACCACCTGTCGCTGGCGGAAACCGGCGCCGATGCCGAACCGCTGCGCGCGCTGGTCCAGCTTTATGCCGACCGGGGCGATCCGGCACTGCGCCGCCATGGCCGGGCGCTGGAAAAGGTATCGTCGCGCCGGGTGATCGAGCGGCTCGGTCTGCCGGGGCCGATGTGCTTTGGCCATGGCACCGAGATCACGCTGCACATCGACGATCAGCTGCTGTCGGGCGGCAGCGATCTGTTGCTGTCGGCCTTGTTGGCGCAGCTGTTTGCGCGC
Organism: Salipiger sp. 1_MG-2023; assembly: GCF_030547555.1. Classification (NCBI taxonomy): domain Bacteria; kingdom Pseudomonadati; phylum Pseudomonadota; class Alphaproteobacteria; order Rhodobacterales; family Roseobacteraceae; genus Salipiger; species Salipiger sp. 1_MG-2023. The sequence goes on from NZ_JAUOQN010000007.1 coordinate 5,395, forward strand.
CACGCCGGCGTCAATTCCTTTGTCCGCACCCGCACGCGGCTGACCCATCAGCAAAGAGAGGTGACATGGCCGATGACTCCCGGCACCCGCGCGCTGATCTGAGCGCCGAGGCGATTGCCGAAATGGATGTGTTCGAACTGCTGCGGCGGCTTGAAACCGATGCGGCGCGCTTTGGCCGGTCTGGCCCCGATCCGGCGCGGCTGGGTCAGCTTGCCCGGCAAAGCTTTGCAACCTCGGATGTCGCCAGCCTGACGCCAGCCAGCGCCGAGCGCCCGGCGCAGGTGGCGATCAATGTGCTGGGGCTGATCGGGCCCGAAGGTCCGCTGCCGCTGCATATGACGCGCTGGATCATCCAGCGCCTGTCAAACCGCTGGTTCGACGGGGCCGGGCAGGGGGCCAGCGCCGACACCGCCTTTCTCGATTTCGCCAACCTGCTGCAACACCGGCTGATCGCGCTGTACTGGCGGGCCTGGGCCGATGCGCGCCCCGAAATCCACATCGCCCATGGCGATGGCGAGCGCATCACCGCGATGCTGCGCGCGCTGGCCGGCATCGGCCTGCCCGGAGAAACGACCAGCGATGCCCGGCTGGACGGCGCGAAACTGCACCACGCCACCTCGCTCGCACAAGAGGTGCGCGGGCCGCAGCGGCTGACGCGGTTTCTTGAAACCGTGCTGGGGCTGCCGGTGGATGTGGTCGAATGGGCAGGCCATTGGACGGCGCTGCCAGAGCGGCTTCAGACCCGGCTTGGCGGGCAGCATTGCGGGCTTGGCAGCGGTGCGGTGGCGGGGGCGCGGATCTTTGATCGCCAGTCGCGCGCCGAGCTGCGGCTGGGGCCCCTGACGCTGGCACAGTTCCACGATTTTCTGAACGACCCCGAGGCATGGGCACGGCTGCGCCACGCGGTGCTTTCGGCCATGGGGCGCGAGATCGCCTTTGATCTGCGCCTTGTGCTGCACGCCGAAGACGTGCCTCCGGCGCAGCTTGGCGGCTGCCAGCTGGGGCGCACGGCTTGGCTGTCGCCGCTGCCGGGGCGCGACGCAGACGATCTGTGCTTTGCCGCCATAACCGAGGAAAGGCAGGCCGCATGAAGCTGGTGCTGGAACACAGCCCGAGGCCGCAGGCGCGCACCGAGATGGTGTTCGAGGGCAATCGCCTGAGCATCGGGCGCAGCGAGGATTGCGACTGGCAGCTGGACGATCCTGAGATGTTCATCTCGCGCCGCCACCTGATCCTGTCCGAACAGGGCGGGCAGGTGATGGTGACCGATGCCTCCTCGGGTGGGCTGTATATCGACAACGCGGCAAACCCGCTGGGGCCGGGGAACTCCGTGCCTGTGGAGCCGGGGATGAAGCTGCGCCTCGGCGATTTCACCCTGCGCATCGAGGCCTCCCCCGACACACCGCGCCAGACCATCGCCCCGGCGATGACCCCAGCCGCGCCGCCACGTCCGGGCGGCTTTGACTTCGGCGCGCACGAGGCCGCGCCGCCCCCCCCCGAACGCCCCGCCACGCTGCCCGATCCCTTCGGGCTGAAAGACAGCGGGGCGGCGCTCAACTGGCAAAAGGAGCCGCCCGCTCCGCCGCGCCCGCTCGATCAGAGTGATCCGTTCGAGCTCGATCTTCAGGGCAGCCCCGGCGAGACCGCGCCGCGCGCTCGCAGTATGGAACGCACCGGGGGCGATGCGTTCTTTGGCAGCGCGCCCGAGCCTGCCGCTCCCGATCGGGCCACCCCCGATGACCCCCCGGCCAAGCCCGATCTGTTCGCCGGTCTCTCGGCCAGTTTCGAGCCAGAGCCCGCCCCCGAGGTTACACCGCCCGCGCCAGACCCGGAGGAACAGCCGATCCTGTCGGCGTCCTTTGGCTTTGGCACGCCGTCAGAGCCTGTGCCAGAGCCGCCCGCAGAGCCCGCGCCAAATCCGACACCAGCGCCGCCACCTGCCGCCAATCCTGTGACGCCCCGCGCCGCCCCGTCCGAAAACGATCCCATCGAGGCGCTCTTTCGCGGCCTCGGCGTGCAAGGAAGCGGCTCCCCCGAAGAGCTTGAACAGATCGGCCGCTCGATGCGGGCGCTGACCGAAGGGCTGATGATCCTGCTGCGCCACCGGGCGCAGGAACGCGCGCGGGTGCGGGTGGCGCAAACCGTCATCGCCAGCCAGAACGTCAACCCGCTGAAATTCCTAGCTTCGACCGAAGAGGGGCTTGAATCGCTGATGGCCCCGCGCGGGCGCGGCTATCTTGATCCCGATCCGGCGCTGGCCGAAGCCTTTCGCGATCTGCACGACCACCAGATGCGCACATGGGCGGCGATGCAGACCGCGCTGCGCCGGATGCTGGGCAAGTTCGACCCCGCCGAAATCGCCCGCGAGATGGAGGATGTCGGGCGGCTTGAAAGCCTGCTGGCGGGCGGGCGCAGCGCCAAGCTCTGGCAACTTTACGAGGAACGCTTTCGCGAGATCGCCCGCGCCGCCGAAGAGCAGTTCCTCGGCGAGGTCGGGGTGGATTTCCGCGATGCCTATGAGAACCGAAAGGAGTGACGTGATGACCTATTCAAGACGCTTCATCCTTGCCGCGGGGGCCAGCGCGCTGGCGCTTGGCGCTTGCCAAGAGGCCGCCGCTCCGGTGCTGAGCCTGCGCGCCGATGCCAGCCCCGGCATGAACCCCGGCCCCGATGGCAGCGACCGGCCGGTCACGGTCACGGTGCTTCAGATGAGCGGCGCCTCTAATTTTGACAGCGCCGATGTCTTCGCGTTGCAAAATGCCTCGGCGGCGGTGGGGGCAGAGCTGGTCAAGGCGGATCAGATCGTGCTGGCCCCCGGCGCCAGCGTATCGCGCGACATCGCCATCGCGCCCGGCACCACGGTGATCGGCGTGACGGCGGGCTTTCGCGACCCGGCAGGCAAGGTGCTGCGCCGCAAGGTGCCCGCGCCGGGGGCAGACAGCGGGCTGGTGATCTCGGTCGGGCCGGGCGGCATTTCGCTCGTGACGACCTGAACGGAAAGGACAACATGACCGACAGCAACAGGGTGGTCTGGTCCGAAGGGCTGTTCCTTCGGACCCAGCATTTCCAGCAACAGGACCGCTTTGCCGCATGGCAGGCGCGACAGGCGCTTGGCGCGATGCCGCTTCAGGGCTACGGCTTTAGCCAGCTTGGGCTCGACAAGGTGGCGCTGGACGCGGGCCAGATCGCGCTTGAGGGCGCGCGCGGCGTGATGCCCGACGGCACCTTCTTCAGCCTTGATGCCTGCGCGCCGTTGGCGCCTGCCACGGTGGGGCCGAAAACCGGCGCGGGGCTGGTGCTGCTGGCGATCCCGGCGACGGGCAGCGGCGCACAGATCGACCCGGCCCATGCAGACCCGTCAGGCGCGCGCTATGTTGGTGAAACCCTCACCCTTGGCGACGAGATCCGCGGCGGCGCTGAGCCTGTCGAGATCGAGATCGCCCGCCTTGCGCCCAAGCTGTTGCTGCCCGGCGACGAGCCGCGCGGCTATACCGTGCTGCCGGTGGCGCGGCTCGAAGGGCTGGGCGCCGAGGGCGCAGCGCTGCTGGATGCGGGGTTCCTGCCGCCAGCGCTGAACATCGGGGCGGTGCCATGGTATGCACAGCTGCTCAAGGAGCTGGTGACCGGCATCCAGCGCATCGCCGAGGCGCATGGCGGCATGGTGCTGGCGGGCACCGGCGCGTCGATGGAAAACCTGCTGATCCTCGAGGCGGCCAACAGCGCCCGCGCCCGGCTGACCCATCTGCTGGCGCAGAACGATGTGCACCCGTCGATGCTGTATATGGAGCTGGCGGGCATCGCTGGGCGCTTTGCCACCTATGGTGCCTCGGCGCGCCGGCTGGGCGAGATGCCGCCCTATGATCACACCGATCCGCAGATGCCTTTTGGCGAGCTGGCCGACACGCTGCGCTCTCTGGTGCTGTCTTTGCGCCATGTCGAACCGAAAAGCCGTGCCATGCGGGTGGCGCGCCATTCCGACAACATCTGGACCGTGCGCATCGACAATGCCGACATCATCCGCAGCTCGCGCATCGTGCTGCGGGTGGGGGGCGATCTGTCCGAGGCGCTGCTGCGCAAGATGTTCGTCGATCAGGCCACGGTGGGCGCGGCCGATGATTTCGAGGCGCTGTGGAAATCGCGACTCACCGGCATCGCGCTGAAACCGCTGGGCTCGCAACCGCGCGAGATCCCCTATGATGGCGAACGCCTGTGCCTTGAGCTGGACCGCAGCTCGCCGCATTGGGCGGCGCTGGCCGAGGCGCCGGGCTTTGTCGTCGGCGTGGCGGGCAATCTGGAACGAGAGCCGGAAATCGACTGCTACGCGGTGAGCCGGTGAAGGAAACGCGATGACCAAGGACGATCCCTTTGGGCTGGAAAGCGACGCCGCCCGCACCCGCATCCGCCCGCGCCCGCAGCTGCGATCGGCGCAGCCTGCGCCGGATGCGCCGGTGCGGCTGCGCGGGGGGCGGGCGTCGGGGAACCCTCTGGTCAACGCCTATGCCGCCCTGCTGGGCTTTGCGCCCGAGTTGGAAAAGGCCGTCGCCCCCGAAAGCCCCGACATGCTGCGCACGCGGCTGCACGAAAACCTGACCCATGCGCGCGACGCCGCAGTGACGGCGGGCGTCACGCTGACCCGCGCCGATCAGGGGGCGTGGTTCGTGGCGGCGCTGCTCGATGACATCGCGCTCAACACGCCATGGGGCGGCAGCAGCGGCTGGCCGCGCAACCCGCTGGTGGTGCAGATGTACGGCGATATCGACGCGGGCGAGCGGTTTTTTGCGCTGGCTGACGGGCTGGCGCAATACCCCGAGCGTGACCCCGAATTGCTGGAACTGGCCTTTCTGTGCCTGTCGCTTGGCTTTCGCGGCAAGCATCGGATCGAGGGCGCGGCGGGCGAGGCAAAGCTGTCGGCGCTGCGCGGCAAGCTTGCCCGCATCCTGCGCGACCGCGATGCGCGCGATGCGCCGCTCTCGCCGCATTGGCGCGGGGTTGCGGCGGCGGACGAAGAGCGCCGCTTCATCGTGCCGCTCTGGGCCATCGCGCTGATCGGCATCGCGCTGCTCACCGGGATCTACATGGCGCTGGGGTTGCGCCTGTCGGGGCGCAGCGAACAGTTGTTCTCGCTGGCGGGATTGCTGCCGCCCTCCGAGCGGGCCGAGATCTTTCGCCCGGTGATCGAAACCACCGAGGTGCCGCAGTTCCGCGCCGATCCGGTGTTGCTGGAACTGCTGCCGCTGTTCGCGCAGGCCGCCCCCGCGGCAACCGGCAAGGCGCTGAGCGGGCGCGAGGATGTCAGCCTTGCCATTCTTGTGGTGCAGGGCACCGCGCCGGAATTGTTCCGCAGCGCCAAGGCCGACATCAACGCCGAATACACAGCGCTGGTCGGTTCGATCGCGCAGGTGATCCGCGACAACGCCGAGTTCATCGGCGCGGTCAAGGTGGTGGGCCATACCGACAGCGTGCCGGTGCAGACCTCCAACCCGTTCCGCTCCAATCAGGGCCTGTCCGAAGCCCGCGCCACCACCATCGCCGATCTGCTGCGCGCGGAGGGCGTCGATGCCGCGCTGATCAGCTCCGAAGGGCGGGCGGCGGCAGAACCCATCGGTGACAATGCCACGCGGGAAGGGCGCGCCCGCAACCGGCGCGTCGAAATCATCCTGCAAAAAAAGGTCTAGGCCATGACCGTTCTGCGCATCCTGTTTCGCACCCTGTTGTCCCGCACGCTGTGGACCTTCATCGGCCTTGTGCTGCTGTGCGCGCTGATCTGGCTCTACGGCCCGCTGGTCAGCATCGGCGCGGCGCAACCGCTGGCATCAGACCTGACGCGGGTGATCGTCATCGGGGTCATCGCGATCCTGTGGCTGCTGTCACTGCTGCTACGCCAGATCCGCGCCGCGCGCGCCAACCGCGCCTTTGTCACCGATCTGGCCGCGCCGCCGCCCGCCGCCCCCGAGGACGAAAGCATCGCCGCCGTGAACGCCAAGTTTCAGGGCGTGCTCGACCAGATGAAACGCAGCAAGCTGGGGCGCAAGAAATTCCTGCGCGACATGCCGTGGTATGTGTTCATTGGCCCGCCCGGCACTGGCAAGACCACCGCGCTGCGCCAGTCGGGGCTGCATTTTCCCATCGACCTTGGCGATGATCTGAAGGGCATGGGCGGCACGCGCAACTGCGATTGGTTCTTCACCGAAGACGCGGTGCTGATCGACACCGCCGGGCGTTATGTGCAGCAGGCGTCGGACCCGCAGGTCGATGCCGCCGAATGGACAGGCTTTCTGCGACTGCTGGTCAAACACCGGGGGCGGCGGGCGCTGAACGGGGTGATCCTGACGCTGTCGGTACAGGAACTGGCGGGCGACGATGCCTCGATCCGCGATCATGGCCGCGAGATCCGCAAGCGGCTGGCCGAGCTGCGCGAGGTCACGGGGCTGAAGCTGCCGGTCTATCTGATGATCACCAAGGCCGATCTGATCCCCGGTTTCGAGACGTTTTTCGCCGATCTGTCGACCCAGCAGCGCGAGCAGGTCTGGGGCGCCAGCCTTGGCACCACCGAGCGTATCGACGACACCGCCATCCTGCGCGAGTTGCGCTTGTTGCAAGAGGCGCTCGAGTCGCGACTGGGCGCGCGCATCGCCGATGATCTGCCGCTGGCCGAGCGGGCCGAGATATTCCGCTTTCCTGCCCAGCTTGAGGCGCTAATGCGCCCGCTGACCATCCTCACCGAGGCGGTGTTCGGCGACAGCCGCTACGAGGAAAGCCCGTGGTTGCGCGGCGTCTATTTCAGCTCTGCCACGCAGGAAGGCTCTCCCATCGACCGGCTGGTGGCGGCCACGGCGGCCTCGTTGGGGATGCGCGCGCCATGGGCCGAGCCGCGCAAACATGGCGCCACGCGCAGCTATTTCCTGCGCGGCCTGCTGAGCGATCTGGTGTTCCCCGAGGCCGGGCTGGGCCGCTTCGATCCGCGCGCCGAGGATCGCCGGCGGTGGGCGTGGCGCGCCGCGCTGGCGGGCACGGCGCTGGTGGTGGCGTTGCTGGGGGCGGTGTTCCTGTACAGTTTCCTGCGCTATGACGGCGCGCTGGCCGATCAGGAACGCCAGCTGGCAACGCTGTCGGCGCGGCTGGCCAATGTCGCGGCGCGGCAGGCACCGACCGATCCGCTGGACCTCGATCTGGCGCTGGATGCCGCGACCCAGACCCTGCAGGCCGCGACGGTTCTGCCGCCCACGCCGCTGACGGCGCTAGGCCCCAGCGCCGCGCCGGAACTGGCCCGCGCCGGACAGATCGCCTATGAGCGCATCCTGCGCAACGTGCTGGAACCGCGCATGGTTGCCACGCTTGAAGCAACCATGTGGCGCCATGCCCGCGATCCCGAATTCCTGCTGGGCGGGCTAAAAGCCTATCAGATGCTGACCGGGCAGGCGCCCTATGATGGCGCGTTCCTGTCGATCTGGTGGCAAAGCGTACTGCCAAGCTTTGCCCCCATCGATATTTTCCCCACCGAGGAAAGCATCGACCACCAGCTTGCTGCGCTGGCCCGCATGGCGACCGAGGAAACCAAGATCGCGCCCGATCCGCAGCTTGTCGGGGTGGCGCTGGAAAGCATCTGCACCATTCCGCTGGCGGTGCGCGCCTATAACGCGCTGATGAGCGATCCTGATGTCGCTACCCTTCCGGGCTTTGTGCCCGCCGAGGTGGCGGGGCCAAACGGCAACCGGGTGCTGACGCGATTGTCGGAAACCTCGCTGCGGGTCGGGCTGCCGGGGGCGTTTACCTTTGATGGCTTTCACAACGTCATCCTGTCGCTGGTGCCCGAGGTTGCCGCGCAAGCCCAGCTTGACCGCGCGGTGTTCGCCGGCGGGTGCAACGAAAGCGCGCAGGCCTCGGTGGATACGCTCGAAGACGATGTGCTCAAGCTGTATTACGATGATTTCATTGCGCAATGGGATGGGCTGCTGCGTGACATCCGGCTGACGCCGATTGGCGATCTGGATCAGGCGCGGCTGAACCTCAAGGATCTGTCCTCGGCCGATTCCGCGCTCAAGCGCCTGCTCGAAGCGGTGGTGCGCGAGACCCATCTGGCCCGCCCCGACGATCCGGGCATCGAAGACAACGCCGCCGCGCAGAAGGCCGGGCAGAAGGCGCTGCTCAAGCTTGGCAAGATCGGCAAGCTGGCCAAGACCGGGCTGAAGATCGCCGCCGCCCAGCCGGGGGGCGCCGAACCCGCGCCGCCCGGCACGCCGGTATCGGATCATTTCGCCCCGATCCGCGCCACCGTCGAAGAGGTCGACGGCCAGCCGCCGCTGCTGAACGATGCCATCACCGCGCTGACAGCGCTGTCGAATGAATTGCAGACCGTGGCGGCCAGCCCCGATCCACGCGGGGCGCTGCTGGCGCGGGGAGGCTTGCCCTCGCTGACCGGGGCCATCGCCAACGAGGCAGGCGCGCTGCCCGATCCCATCGACGACTGGATCGCGGGCATCGCGGGCGATGCCATCGCGGTGACGCGCGATGCGGTGGTGGCGCAGCTCAATGCGCGCTGGCGGGCGGATGTGCTGCCGTTCTGCACCTCGGCCACGGCGGGGCGCTATCCGTTCGATCAGGCCTCGGCCATCGACGTCAATACGCTGGATTTCGCCCGGCTGTTCGGCAAGGACGGGCTGATCGACAGCTATATCAACGACCATCTTCTGGCCTATGTCGACACCTCGGTGCGGCCATGGCGCTGGCGGGCGGATTTCGGGTTGAACGACGCGCTGCTGGCGCCTTTTGCCAAGGCGCGATCGATCCGCGATGCGCTGTTCCCCGGCGGCGCGGGTCCGATCATGGCCTTCAACCTTGAACCGCGCGATCTGTCGCCCAACGCCTCGCGCGTGACGCTGAATGTCGATGGGCAAGTGCTGAGCTATTTCAACGCCGCCGCCCGCCCGGTGCCGATGACATGGCCGGGGCCGGACCAGACCAACATGATCACCCTCAGCTTTGCGCCCGTCGATGGCACCGGCGAGGTCATCACCTCGCAAACCGGGTCATGGGCGTTCTTGCGGCTGATCCGGGGCGGCGCGCTTCAGGCCACGGCCTTGCCCGAGGTGTTCGGGTTGCGCCTTGGCGCGCGCGGCTTCAGCGCCAGCTTCAACCTGCGCGCCAATTCGGTCGAGAACCCGTTCGATCTTCGCATGTTTTCGGGTTTTTCCTGCCCGCGCGGGTTCTGAATGGCGGGTGTCTTTGGCAAGCTGCCGACGCAGGGGGATTTCGTGGCGCGCGCCTTGCCGCCCGGGGTGCAGGGCGCGATTGATGACTGGGTGACGCGGCATTTTCTGCCCATCGACGCCGAGCGCTGGCCCCAAAGCGGCATCCTTGCGGCGCTGCCGGAGGCGCTGATCCTTGCGGTGCCAAGCTGCGATGCGGTGGGGCGGGCGTTTGCGCTTTGCGCAGTGACGCATCCGCAGGTGGATCAGCCCGGCGCCGATGACTGGGCGGCGATGGCGCTGCCATATCTCGATGCCGGGCTCAGCGGCGCGCTGGATCTGGCCGCGCTGGCGCAGGCGCTGGCCCCGCTGTCGCCGCCGCCCAGCGCCGTGCCCTTGCGCGCGCCGCTGGTCTGGGCGCCGGGCAACGCGCCCGCCAGCCCCGAGGCGCTGGCCCGGCTCAGTTCATCTTGACCTTGGCGCCCTTGATGGTGACATCGCTGGAGGCATTGGCGTCGATCTTGCCCGAGCCTTTGAGTGTGATGTCCTTGCCCTCGATGGAGATGGTGCCGTCTTTCTTCATCACGATCTTGGCCTTGCCGCATTTCAGCGTCAGGCTGTCTTCGGCGGTGATGGTGAAATCCTTGCCGATCTCCATGCCGCCGGATTTGCCGATGCTCATGGTGAAATTCTCGCCCACCGACACCGAACTGTCCTTGCCCACCGACAGGCTGCGATTCTCGCCAACCGAAACGCTTTGATCCTTGCCCACCGTCAGCGCCTGATCCTGCCCCACCGAGGTGCTGTCGGAATTGCCGATGTCATGGCTTTGATCGACGCCCACCGCGACCGAGCGTGTCAGGCCGATGGTATTGGCCTGCGCCATGCCCACGCTGCGGGACTCATTCATCGCCACCACGTCGATGCGGTTGGCCTTGACCGTGACGGTCTGGTTCGCGCCGACCGTCTGGGTGTGGTTCGCGCCGATGGTTTCGGTTGAATTGGCCCCGATGGCGATGGTCTCGTTCACCCCCACGGTGAGGGCGCGATTGTTGCCCACGGTTTCGGTGTCGTCATGGTCGATGTTGACCGTGCGGTCGACCTTGACATGGGTGGTCTTGCAATTGTCGACCGTCTCAACGCGGTTGTGGCCGACCCATTGGGTGGCGTCATGCACCACGTCTTCGGACCAGTCATTGCCGATGTGGCGGGTCTCGTTGTTCTTGACCAGTTCGTCATGGTCCTTTTCGGCTTGAAAATAGACCAGCTCGCTGCCCTTCATGTCTTCGAACATCAGCTCGTTCCAGCCGCCTCCACCTTTGGAGCTGTTGGATTTCCAGCCCGATTTGGTTGCCTCTCCGGGCAGTTCGTAGGGGGGCATCTGTTCGGCGTTGTAAACGCGGCCAGTGATGATCGGCTGGTCGGGATCGCCCTCGAGGAAATCGACGATCACCTCCTGCCCGATGCGGGGGATCTGGATGAAGCCCCAGCCGGACCCGGCCCATGCCGCGCTGACCCGCACCCAGCACGAGGCATTTTCATCGCGCTGACCTTCTCGGTCCCAGTGGAACTGCACCTTCACGCGGCTGTAGGCGTCGGTGTAGATCTCTTCGCCGGCAGGCCCGACCACCTGCGCCGTTTGCGGGCCGCGCATCACCGGGCGCGGCGCGCGCAGCCTCGGGCGCCACTGGCTGTGTTCGGGCACCAGCCGCCAGCTGGCGACAAAGCCGGTCTCGTCTCGACCCATGCGCCCCGAGGCATATTGATCGTCCCACAGCGCATATTCGGCGCGCAGCAGCACATAAAGCCCGTTTTCGGGCGTCCTCGGGTGATCGAACAGGGTGATGGTATGCCCCGCCGCCGGAAGGCTGGCCGAGCTTTCCGCCAGCGCCAGATGGCTGTCGCGCTGGCCTTCCTGCCATCGCAGGTCGGTAAGCGCATCGCCGCGCCCGGTCTTCAGGTAATGGCCGGGGTAATCATAGCGCTCAAACCCGTCGTTCGGGTGCCCCGCGCGGGCATCGTGGCGCGCCATCAGATCCGCCGAGGGCTTTTCGAAATCATAGTCGGTCTGGGTCATGATGCCGGGCCGCACCGAGGTCACGCCCTGCCATTTGGTGATCACGCCTTCGCCGCGCAGCTGCGCCGCCGCATTCGGTTCAAATCGAATATCCGAAACATCCGAATGCGGTTCCAGCGCGCCCAGATCGTCACACAGGATCAGCTTGTGCGCCAGATCGTCGAATTCGTGGAAATAGAAGATGCCCTCGTGTTCCAGCAGCCGCTGAATGAAATTCAACGTGGTTTCGCCATATTGCACGCAATAGACCCGCGGCTCGTAGCTGCCGCTCAGGCGCAGCTCGTAATTGGTGATGCCATGCTGGTCGAGCAGCGCGCTGACGATGTCTGGCACCGACATTTCCTGAAAGATCCGGTTGTCGCGGGTCTTGTCCAGCAACGCCAGCGCCGGGCGCAGCACCAGCGTATAGCGAAACTGGTCGTCCTCGTCGTTGCCGTCAAAGCTCAGGCTGTCGCAGATGCCGCTGAAATAGCGGATCTGCCCGTCGTCTTCTTCGTTGGTGAGCGCCGTGACGCAGCATTCCCGGCCAAGGATGTCGGGCGCAAGCACAAGATCGTCCTGACACAGCGCGCTGACGCGGAATTCGAAACAGCGGCTGATCTCGTCAAATCCGCTGAGCGCGGCGAATTTCAGGCTGTCTTCGGGGAGGGCAATCGGCGTTTCAAGCGTGGCAATTCGGGCGGGCATCTGTCCTGTCCCTTTCTCCGGACGGGTCCGGGATCAAATATGCACTGTATAATTGATCCCGACTATACAGGGATTCCCGCCCTTGCGGCAGGTAATTTACAGCTTTGGCGGGCAGACGAGGCCGCTTAGCATCGGGCGGACCGAGACAGGGTTCAGCGCCTCGGCAAAGCCCAGCTCCAGAAACACCCGCCCTTGCGCATTGCGCAGATCGAGCAGGGCGCGCGCCCCATCGTCGCGCAGCCGCAGCCGCGTGCCGTCGATGAGCCGCAGCAGCCCCCACGGGCCGGGCTCTGTCAGCCGCGCCGCATTGGCGTTGTCGCGAAAGGAAATTTCGATACCGGCGGCGGGGTCGGGGCCGGGCCAGCGCAGGGTTGCGGGCGCGCCGCTGGCGCGCACCGGGGCAGCAACGGTGCCGATGGCGACAAGGGTCTGGCCGCGCTCTGCCAGCGCCGCGAATGTGATCGCATGATCCAGCCCGCCGCCCGCAAACAACCCCTGCGACACCAGCATCGCCGTTTCCAGAAACGCCGCGCTGTCGTTTTCAAGCCCGGCAAACCGCGCTTCGGGTTTCCAGCGCCATGGGCTTTGGGAGCTGTCGAGCAGCGGCTGCGCGCTGCCTTGCACGAAGCGCGGCACAAGCCCATCCGGCCCCAGCAGCGCGGCCAGCGCGGCGGGGTCGGCATCGGGGCCGTCGGCAAAGGGATAGCGCCCGGCCAGCGCGGCGCGGCAGGCGGCAAACACCTGCGTCTGCCAGCCGCGCGACAGCGGATTGCCCGAGGCATCGGCGGCCTCGGGCTGGGCAGCCCCGGCCAGCACGTCTTCGGCAATCTGCACCACGATGCGCGGCGCGCTCTTCAGCGCGGCGATGCTGCGCGCCTTGTCCTGAAACGTCATCAGCCGCCGGGTGGCGCGTCTGGCGTCGATGTCCACCGCGCCAAGCGCCACGTTCAGCCCCGAGAACAGCCGCGAGAGTTCCGCCATGCGCCCCTGTTCGACATATTGGATCATCGGACCCAACTGGCGGGCCAGCAGCAGCTGCTGGGCGTGGCTGCGGCTGCGATCCAGCCCGCCGGCCTGCACCCAGACCTGCGAGAGCAGCCGGCCGAGCGGGTTGTCCGTCAGCGACAGATGCCCCGAAACGATGATCGCGGTTTCGCGGTCGGCAAAGGGGCGCACCCGCAGATCGGCGAGCCAGGCTGTCCAGCGCGCCAGCGTCTCGCGGTTCAGCCGGTCGGCGAGCAGGTCGGGCGAGCGGTTTTCGGCGGCGAGCTGTAGGCCGGTGACACCGGGGGCCTGCGCGCGGGCGGTCTGCACCGCCAGCCCGACGCCGGTGCGCAGCGCGGCCTCCCAGCCCCGGGCGGTGAACAGCCCCGGCATCGGCGTCGCCAGATCCATCCCCGAGCGGCGCAGCAGCACATCCTCCAGCCCCGGCACCGCCTGCGTCGGAACCCAGCCCGGCAGGGCGCGCATCTCGTCGCTGCGCAGCAATTCCAGCCAGGCGCGGTCCGGCTCGGGCACCTCGGCGGCAAAGGTGCGGGCCTGATCCATCACCACGGTATCGGTGGGCACGAAACTGGCGGGCCCTTGCAGCGGCGCGGCATGACGCGCCAGCCCGCCCAGCCCGTGATCTTCAAGCCAGCCCGCGAGATAGCCCGGCTGCCACTCGGCCTCGCCGGTCAGCACCGCCCAGGCGCGCAGCGTATCGTAAAGCGCCAGCCCGTCGCCGGTATTCGCCAGCAGCTGTTCCAGCGCCTTGGCCAGGGCCGGCGGAAGCTGGCGGCGCGTGGCCTCGGCATAGGTGGCTTCGGCGAGGGTTTCGCTGTCGCCGGGCAGGCGGATCAGGCGGCGCAGCGGCGCATGGCGCGCGGTTTCGGCCACCCGGTCCGCCGCCGCGCGCAGCGCATCGAGGCGCCGGGTCAGCTCGGCGCCCTCTTGCGGCCGGTCAAGCCCGATCAACAGCGCCTCTTGCCGGAAATCCGCCGCGATCTGGCGATGATAGCGCCATTCCAGCGCCCCGGCATAGCCCGCCAGCCCCAGCCCCAGCAGCAGCGCGAACCCCAGCGCGTACCAGCCCCAGCCGCTGACCTCGCGCCGGTGGCCATGGCGCAGCCCGTCAAGGCGCGCCTGCACATCGGCCAGCAGCGCCTCGAGCTCGGCCAGCCCTTCGGCCTGCGCGGTGCGGCGAAACTCGGCCAGCCGCGCCGGTGGCATGTCGCGCCCTTCGAACAGGCTGCGCGCGGCGATCACCGACCATGTCGACAGCTTGAGCCCCGGCATCGCCCGCACCCGCTGATCCAACAGAATCGCCAGCGCGTAGCGCGCGGGTTTGATCGACACCGCGGGGGCGCCGCCCTGCGCTGCGGCGGCTTCGAATTGCGCCAGCATCCGGGCGGCCTCGGCGGCGATGGCGCGCTCTCCATCCTTGGCGCTGAGGCTCTCGATGAAGCGCAGCACCGGCTCGGCAGCGCGGGCGAGGCTCATAGCAGACCCATCGCCTGCCACTTGCGCAGGGTCTCGACGCCGACTTCGAAATGCATGGAATCCTCGCGCCGGTAGCCTGCGCCCCAATACCAGCCTTCGTCGTTGAACAGCTCGGCCAGCAGCAACAGGCCGAACTGGGTGCCGCCATCGCCGAAGCCGTCCAGCTGGCCCTGAAGCTTGAGGTCGATCGCCGTGCCCCAGCTGTGGTTCGAGATCGACGAGCTGGAGCCCCGGATCAGCCGGGCGCAGATCGCCCCGGCGGTGCCGAGCGCGGCGTAGATGTCGGGCTCGTCCTGTTGCAGCCGATCGAGGATGCGTTGCAGGCTGTCGAGCGCCGGTTTCACCATGGTCACTCGGATCGGCCCGATCTGGCGGGTTTCCATCAGCGCCCTGAGCCGGGGCTGGGTGATTGGCTGGCAGGTGGTGGAATAGCTCGACCGGGGCTGGCCCAGCACCTCGAGCATGACGCGGTTGCCCGGCTGGGTGATGCCCGTGTTGAAACGCGCCTTGGCGGTCAGCATTTCCTCGGTCATGGCTTCGGTGCCGGGGATGTCCTCGGCGGCGCCGATGATCTCGGGCAGGGCGACCTGGGGCAGCGGCTCCAGCGGCGCGGGGGCGGCGGCAAGCGCGATCTCCTCGCCAAGGCGTTCGATCTCGGCTTCGGCGTCGCGCAGTTCGGATCGCAGCGTGTCCATGCCGCTGCGCAGCCGGGCAAGGTCGGCCTCGGTCCGTTCCAGCCGCAGCTCGGTGCGCCCGTCGGCGGTTTGCAGCAGCGCGCCGACCACGGCAAAGCAGACCGCCGCGACCACAAGGCCGATGGCGATGATGATCGGTCCGATCAGGGCGCCTTCGCGCATGGTTCAGCCCTCCACGCCGACCACGATGACCGAAACATTGTCGGGCGCGCCCGCCTCCAGCGCGGCGCGCAGCAGATCGGTGCAGGCCTCGCGCGGATCGCCCGCCGCGCTGATCAGATCGGCGATGCGGCTGTCGGGCAGGCAGGTGGTCAGCCCGTCGCTGCACAACAGCAGCCGGTCGCCCGGCACCAGCGGCGCCGAAACATGGTCGATCTCAAGCGCCGGGTCCGCGCCCACGGCGCGGGTCACCACATGGCGCTGCGGGTGGCGTTCGCGGTTCTCGTCGCTCAGCAGGCCTTCGTCGATCATCTCTTGCACCACGGTGTGATCGCGGCTCAGCAGCCGCAGATGCCCGGCGCGCAGCAGGTAGGCGCGGCAATCCCCGGCCCATGCCAGATGGGCGACGCAGGACTGGATCAGCGCCACCACCGCTGTCGCGCCGATCTGGCCAAGGTTCTGCTGCGCGGCCAGATCAAGGATCGCCGCGTTCGCCGCCAGCAGCGCCGCGCGCAGCGTCGGCGCTGCTGGCGCATGATCGTCAAGCTTTGCCACATGGTCGATGACGATGTCCGAGGCCATCGCGCCATGCCCTTGCCCGCCCATGCCGTCGGCCACCGCCCAGAGCAGCCCGGCGGGATCGGTCAGGATGCTGTCTTCGTTCTCGGTGCGCACCCGCCCGACATGGGTCAACCCGGCACCCTGCAGGCGCGGCGCCATGGGGGCAGGGTTGCGGGTCGTCGGGGGGGTCATGCGGCGCGCTCCGCCGCCGGGGGTCGGCATCTGCCGAATGATTGCGGCCTCTGGTCGGGTATACCTGACATGGGCGCCCCTCGAAAAAAGCTGATCTGAAACGCTGTCCATGCTACCTTCTTTCGTGCATCCCACCAACTTTTTTCGCTGAAAGGGCTTCTGATGTTTTCCCGAGCCGTTCGTGTTTCCGTTTTCGCGTTGATCGCCATGGGTTTGCCCGCCCTTGCCCCGGCACAATCCGTGGATGAGTTGTCGGTGGAAGAGCTGAAACGACTCTTTCAGGCGCAAAAGCAGGTGTTCAAAGAGGCCGAGGCGGGCAATCTTGGCGCAACGCGCGGCCTGCGTCTGGTGACGGTCGACGATGTGCAGGCCGAAAGTGCCGCGCCGCAGCTGGCCACCACCGCGCCGCAGCTGAGCGCGCCGTCCCCGGACACGGGCGTGTCGATTGCCGCCACCGCCGCGCCGGGCGCGCGCCCGGTCGATCCCAACAAGCCGCTGCTGGCGGCGGCCACCGACGCCCCCGTGGTGTTCGGGGAACTGGCCCCCGAATTGCAGGTCAACCTGCACATCGCCTTTGGCTTCGACAGCGCCGCCATCGCCGATGATCAGGCCCCCAAGCTGGCCGCCATGTGTCAGGCCCTGTCCGAGGCGGATCTGTCGATGGTGCGCATCGTCGGGCACACCGACAGTTCGGGCACCGACGCCTATAACCAGCGGCTGTCGGTGCTGCGCGCCAAGGAGGTCGCCCGCCATCTGATCGAGGAATGCGGCATTCCCGCCACCAAGCTGCAAACCGTGGGCATGGGCGAGAAATTCCCCTTCAACAAGGCCAACCCCCGCGCCGACGAGAACCGCCGGGTGGAGTTTCAGGCGCTCAGCTGATCAGCAGCAATCGTCACGGATGCTGCCGCGCAGCCCCGCACCGGCGCCGCGCCGGATCCAGCGCGACAGCGCGTCGATGCCCGCCGTCATCAGCCCGGTGGCGATCAGCAGAACCAGCGCCCGGTCAAGCCGCAGCTCGGCAAGGGCGCTGTCGATGTAGAACCCCAGCGTGGCGATGCCGAGCAGGCCCATCACCGCGGTTTCGCGCAGGATGATCTCCCAGCGGTACAAGCACAGCGCAAGGAAGGGCCCGAACAGGCGCGGCACCAGTTCCCAGCCCCACAGGGTCAGGCCGCGCGGCGCGTCTCGGCGCAGCTTGGGCACAAGGCTTTCGCCTTCGCGCCCGGTCAGATGGGCAATGATCGCGGCATTGTGCAGCGCCAGCGCCAGCACGGCGGGCAGCATTGACGGGCCGAGGATCTGCAGGAACAGGTAGGCCAGCATGTATTCGGGAAAGCTGCGCAGGATCACCAGCAGCATATGCCCCGCCAGCCGCCCGGCGCGCGAGGTGACGCGCGGCACGATCAGGCCAAAGCCGGCAAAGGCCAGCGCCCCGGTCAGGATCAGCGCGATCTGCGCCACGATCAGCGTGGCGACAAGGCCGGGCAGCGCCTCATGGGCGGCGATATCGCCCAGCCATGCCAGCAGCGCCGCGCCATCCCAGCCGCCCCGCAGCGGGCTTGGCACGATGTCCTGCGTCAGGAACCGCATCAGCGCGCCGGACCCCATGGGCGGCGATGTGATCAGCGCCAGCGTGACGATGGACGCGGCCAGCCACGGCAACGCCAGCACGGGCCGCATCCACAGCCGGATCGACGCGATCAGCGCCACGTAGCAGATCATGATCGCCGAAGCCGCGCCGTAATCGCCCATGCGGAAAAAGCTGTCGAGCTGAAAGCCCAGCGTCGGCAGCCCGACAAAGCCCAGCACCGCGCTGGCCCGCAGCCCGCATTCCAGCCGATACAGCGTGTAATGTTTCATCGCGCTCAGCGCCAGCGGTGCGCGCGCCCATAGAAACCGACTGAGCGGGTCGGTCTTGGGCAACACCTCGGAGGGGCGCTGATCGGCCTCTTCAAGCTGCTCGGCAAAGACCTTGGCGAAGATCCCCATATAGGGCAGGGCGATGGCCAACACCCCGGTCAGCGGCGAGATCCCCATGACCTGCATCAGCATCAGCGCCCAGAACAGCTCGTGCACCGAGCGCAGCGCGATGCAGACCCAGCGCACGGATCGCAAATGATAGAACGGCGCCAACGCCAGCCCGGTGCCCGCGCCAAGGGCCACGCCGCAGCAGGCAAAGGCGACGGTCAGCCAGACGGCGCGGCCGATGCGTTCCACCGCGCCGAAATCGGGGCGCAGAAAACCCGCGCCCATGCGCCCCAGTGCCGCCCAAGGGTCGTGCCCCGCCAGCGAGAAATCCGCAAAGGGCAGCGCCAGCACGGCCAGCGCAACGAACAAGGTGACAACGCGCGGCCGGCTCAGCGCCGTGGCGCTGCCGGGGATGCGCTTAACGGGTATAGAGTGCGGCGATATCGGCATCGCTGACCTCCTGCGGCGGGGCGTCGAACAGGATGCCGCCACGCGCGATGCCCACCAGCCTTGTGGCAAAGCCGCGCGCCAGCGCCACGTCATGCAGCGCCAGCATCGAGGTGTCAAAGCGCCCCTGCATCTGCGCCAGCAGCGCCTGCGCCTGCGTTTCATCCACGGCAGACACCGGCTCGTCGCCGATCAGCACCGCGCCGCCGCGCCAGAAGGCGCGGGCCAGCGCCACGCGCTGCTTCTGCCCGCCCGACAATTGCCCCACGGGGCGGTCGATCTCGGGCGCAAGGCCCACCGCCTCCAGCACCTTTGCAACGCCGTCGCGGTCTGTCCGCGGTGGGCGCACCAGCGCGCGCAGGTTGCGCCATGCGGAATGATCGCTCAGCCGCCCCATCATGACGTTGCGCAGCACCGACAGCTGCGGCACCAGCGCCTGATCCTGCGGCACCAGCGCCACGCGATTGCCGGGGGCGAGCCGGTCATGCACCGTCCCCAGCAGCGTCGATTTGCCCGCGCCAGAGCGCCCTAGCAGCACCACACGCTCGCCCGCGCAAAGCGTCAGCGACAGCTCGCGCAGAACCGCCGTGTGGCCATAGCCAAGCGTCTCGCGATCAAGCGAGAGCAGCGTCATTCGATCAGGCCCAGCTCCTTCGCGGTGTCCTCGATGGGCTGGAAGTCTTCGCTGGCGGCGGCAATGAACGCCTCGCGCGGGAAGCTGGCCAGCAGCTCGGGATCGGACATGCCGATGATCGCCGCCTGCACCTTGTCGGCAAACCCATCGCCAAAGCGGGCATCGACGTCGCCGCGGATGGTCCAGTTGTAATCGGGGTAGGGCGGGGTCTGCCAGATCACCTTGGCAGTGTCGGTTTCCGGCGCGCCCTCTTCCAGCGCCTTGTCATAGACGGCGTAGTTCAGCGCGCCGATCTGCCATGCGCCCGAGGATACAAGCCGCAGCGTCTGGCTGTGATCGCCCGAAAATCCGACCTTGTCGAAAAACGCCTCGGGGGCTTCGCCGGTCTCTTTACGGATGTAATATTCCGGCATCAGGCGCCCCGAGGTCGAGGTCTTGGCGCCAAAGGTGAAGGACATGCCTCTGGCCGCCTCGGGGAAGCTGTCGGATGCCTCCAGCCCGGTGTCGGTGTTGGCGATGAAATAGCTCACGAAGATCGGGTCTTCCTTGCCCTGCGCGATGGCGCGGGCATCGGGAACCATCAGCCGGGCCTGCACGCCGGTCAGCCCGCCGAACCATGCCAGCTGGATCTGATCGTTGCGGAACGCGGTGACAGAGGCGGCGTAGCTTTTCACCGGCACGAATTCGACGTCGACGCCAAGTTCGGCCTCGAGGTAATCGGCGACCTTGGAAAACCGCTCGACGAGCCGGGTTTCGTCTTCGTCGGGGATGGCCGAGAAATACAGCGTGTCGGCTGCGGCGCTGGTGGCCATCAGCGCAAGCGCGATGGCAAGGGCAGGTTTTCGGGCGGTGGCAATCGTAAGGGGCATGGGGCGCGTCCTTTCTGCTGTTGAGCGGAGAGGCGCGCGTCCACTCCGGCAAGAGGGGCACCGGGGCGGTGCCACGTGAATGAGGCGGTGAAACGGCGTTTCGCGCTGCCTGTCAAGGGTGCGGAGGGTGCATTTGGATCGCCTTGGGCGCTGGCGCTCCGTTGCTGACGCTTGACGCCGCCGCCCGATGACGGTTGAAACTGCTACATGAACACATCGATCACCCGTGGCGCAGGGACCGACGCCGCCTTCACCCTTGTCATGAACCCCCTCGCCGAACGCGGCGCGGCCTGGAGCGATGCGCAGAACGCGATCCTGTCCGATGACGGGCTGGCCTTGGCGCGCGAAACCATCTCGGGCTGGCCGGGCTATGCGCCGACGCCGCTGGTGGCGCTGCCGGGGCTTGCGGCGCAGACCGGCGTGGCGCAGCTGCATTACAAAGACGAGGGCGGGCGCTTTGGCCTTGGCTCGTTCAAGGCGCTTGGCGGGGCCTATGCGGTGGCGCGGCTGCTGGCGAAACAGCTCTCGGGCGCGCTCGGGCGCGAGGTGACGCTGGACGAGGTGACGAACAAGGCCTTCCCCGAAGAGGCGGCACAGATCACCGTGTGCTGCGCCACCGATGGCAACCACGGGCGCTCTGTCGCATGGGGCGCGCAGAATTTCGGCTGCAACTGCGTGATCTTCATCCATGCCACCGTGTCCGAGGCCCGCAAGACCGCGATCGAGGCCTATGGGGCGCAGGTCCGTCGCTGCGAGGGCAATTACGATGACAGCGTGCGCGAGGCGCAGCGCATGGCGACCGAGAATGGCTGGTTCGTGGTCTCGGACACTTCATACGAAGGCTACATGGAGATCCCGCGCGACGTGATGCAGGGCTACGAGGTGATGGCCGCCGAGGCGTTCGATGCCCTGAACGCGGCCCCGACCCATATCTTTTTGCAGACCGGGGTGGGCGGCATGGCGGCGGCGGTGGCGGGGCTTGCGGTGCGGCGCTGGGGCGCGGCGCGGCCGGTGATCGTGCTGTGCGATCCCGACCAGTCGGCCTGCTGGCTGGAAAGCTACCGCGCCGGTGCGCCAACCGCCGTGACCGGCGATCTCGATACGCTTATGGCGGGGCTGGCCTGCGGCGAGGTCTCGGCTTTGGCGTGGGAGGTGTTGCGGGTGCACGGTGATGCGGTGATCGCGCTTACGGATGCGGCTGCCATCAGCGCCATGCGCCTGCTGGCGCGCCCCGAAACCGATACGCCGATCGCCGCGGGCGAAAGCGCCGTCGCCGGTCTCGCCGGGCTGATCGCGGTGTCGGGCGATGAGGACGCGCGGGCCGCGCTTGGGCTTGACGGCACCTCGCGCGTGGTGGTGTTCGGCACCGAGGGCGACACCGACGCGGCGCTTTACAAAGAACTGGTCGGGGCCACGGCAGAGGCAGTGCGCAGCGGCACTGCCTGAACAAGTCAGTCGCGGGCGGGGCAATCCTCGCCCAGCGGCGTGCCGTCATAGGCCTTGTCGCCGCAATCGTTGATCTCTTCCCAGATCCAGCCGCGCCCGTCGCTGGCTACGGCGATCACCCGGTCGATGCCGTATTCAACGTTGCGCTGCGCCGCATAGACATGCGCCTCGCCGGTTTCGATCAACAGGCCAATGGCCTCGGCGTCAAAGCAGCCGAACCAGAACGGCGCATTGCGCGGTTGCGCGGCGGTATAGCGCTCGAACCGCGAATCGAGCGATTGCAGCGTTTCGGGGGTGTGGAAACAGCCGCGAAAGCGGATCGGCGAGGAGCTTGCGTCGATGCCTTCGAAGTCATTGTAGACGATGTGCTGCGGCGCTCCGCCATCGCGCGGCGTCAGGAACACCTCGCCCGCGTCGTCACTGACCGTTTCGTAATAGTAGAACACCTGAAAGTAATACACCGCCGCGCCAAAGATCAGCGCGGTGGCGACAATGGCAATGGCAAGGATCTTGCCGCTCATGCCTCGGTCAGCTCGGGGGTGTATCCCCCGGCCTCGGTCAGCACGAAGGCATCGGCGCATTTCTTCGCCAGCGCCCGCACGCGGCCGATATAGGCCTGCCGCTCGGTGACCGAGATCACCCCGCGCGCGTCGAGCAGGTTGAACAGGTGGCTGGCCTTGATGCACTGGTCATAGGCCGGGTGGGCCATGACGATGCGCTTGCCGGTCTTGGGATCTTCGGCGGGCCGATCAAGGATGCGCTGGCATTCGGCTTCGGCGTCCTCGAAATGCTGAAGCAGCGTCGCGGTGTCGGCCACGTCGAAATTCCAGCGCGAATATTCTTCTTCGGTCTGGCGGAAGACATCGCCGTATTTCAGCGGGATCGGCGAGGCCGGATCGTTGAAGGGCATGTCCATCACGTGATCGATGCCCAGAACATACATCGCCAGCCGTTCGAGGCCATAGGTCAGCTCGCCCGAAACCGGGGTGCAGTCATGCCCGCCAACCTGCTGGAAATAGGTGAACTGCGACACTTCCATGCCGTCGCACCAGACCTCCCAGCCAAGCCCCCATGCGCCCAGCGTCGGGCTTTCCCAGTCGTCTTCGACAAAGCGCACATCGTGCAGCGCCATGTCGATGCCGATGGCCTGAAGCGAGCCAAGGTAGAGATCCTGAAGATCGGGCGGCGACGGTTTGATCAGCACCTGAAACTGGTAATAATGCTGAAGCCGGTTGGGGTTTTCGCCATAGCGTCCGTCGGTCGGGCGGCGCGAGGGCTGCACATAGGCCGCCGCCCAGGGTTTCGAACCCAGCGCGCGCAGGGTGGTGGCGGGATGAAAGGTGCCCGCGCCGACCTCCATGTCATAGGGTTGCAACACGGCGCAGCCCTTGGTGGCCCAATAGGTCTGAAGCCGCAGGATGATCTCCTGGAAACTGCGCGGTTTGTCCTGGATGCCGGTCATGCTGTGCCCCTGCTGTCTGTCGCATCCTGCATTATGCGCAGCGGCGCGGAGGGTCAATGCACGAGGGGCTGGCGCTGCTGCCACAGCTTGCCACTCTCGCGCAGAATTGCAGGTGACGGTGCGCCGGGGTCTGTTACAACGCCGTGAAACGCAACACGACATGACGACTTGGGGCTATACGGGTATGTTTCGGACCTTTCTTATGGCAAGCGCGGCGGCCCTGCTGATCGCGGACAGGGCAGATGCGCAGGAGACGGTCTATATCCAGATCGAGGCCCAGCCGAGCCTGCGCGAGGCCGAGGATGCGGTGCGCGGCTATGCCGCCGCGCTCAACGATGTGAACGGATTCACGCTGGGCGGTGGCTGGTATGGCATTGCGCTCGGACCCTATGCGCCCGATGCGGCCAATGCGATGCTGCGCCAGCTGCGCGGCAGCGGGCGGATCCCGAGCGACGCCTATCTTGCCGCCAGCAGCGAATACCGCGACCGGTTCTTCCCGGTGGGAGGGGTGCTGAACGTGCCAGATCCGGCCCCCGCGCCGCAGGTGGTGCCTGTCCCGCAGCCCCAGCCGCAAATCGATGAATCCCCGCGCGAGGCCCGTGCCAGCGAGGCCCGACTGACGCATGGCCAGCGCGAGATGCTTCAGGTCGCGTTGAAATGGGCGGGCGTCTATACTGCGGGCATCGACGGCGCGTTTGGCGCCGGTACCCGCCGCGCCATGGCCGACTGGCAGGCGCGTCAGGGCTATGACGTCACCGGCGTGCTGACCACGTTGCAGCGCGCCGATCTGCTGGGCCAGTACAACGCCGTGCTTGACGGGCTGGACATGGCGCAGGTCAACGACAGCCGCGCCGGCATTTCCATCGAGATGCCGACCGGCGCGGTTGCCTTTGATCGCTACGAGGCGCCCTTTGCCATTTACGAGCCCAGCGGCGATCTGGCAGCCCGCGTGCTGCTGATCAGCCAGCCCGGCGACCGCCAGACCCTCAATGGCCTGTACGAGATCATGCAGACGCTGGAAATCGTGCCGCCCGAGGGCGCACGGACGCGCAACCGCGACGGATTCGTGCTGACCGGGGCCAATGCGCGCCTCACCAGTCACACCGAGGTGACGCTGCAGGGGGGGCAGATCAAAGGCTGGACGCTGATCTGGCCCGCCGGTGACGCAGAGCGGCAAAGCCGGGTCATGGCGCTGATGAAGGCGTCTTTCGCCACCTTGGACGGGGTGCTCGACCCGGCGGCGGTGAGCGTGGATGGTCAGGCGGTTGATCTTGTGTCCGGGCTTCAGGTTCGCCAGCCGCGCCAAAGCGTGTCGGGCTTTTTCGTCAGCCCCGGCGGGGCTGTTGTGACCGCCGCCGAGGCGGTGGCAGGCTGCGGGCGGGTGACGCTGGACGGCGCATATGAGGCCACTGTTGCGGCAAGCGACGCGGCGCTTGGCGTGGCGCTGCTGCAACCGGCGGTGGCGCTGGCGCCGCGCGGCGTGGCCGCATTTGGCGGCGAGGTGCCGCGGCTGAAATCGGAAATCTCCGTGGCGGGGTATTCCTTTGGCGGCGTGCTGAGCGCGCCGACCCTGACATGGGGCACCATCGAGGACATGCGCGGCCTCAATGGCGAAGAGAGTGTCGAACGCCTTGCCGTTGCTACGCGGGACGGCGACAGCGGCGGGCCGGTGCTGGACATGAGCGGGGCGGTGCTGGGCATGTTGCTGCCCAAGGCGACGGGCGCTGCGCAGCTGCCAGCCGAGGTTGGCTTTGCCGCCGATGCCGAAGCCTTGCGGGCGTTCCTGTCAAGCGCCGGGGTGCAAGGCCTTGCCGCGCGGGGCGGCGGCGCACTGGCCCCCGAAGACCTGACAGCGACCGCCACCGCGATGACGGTCAAGGTCAGCTGCTGGGAGTGATCCCGACGCCCCGGCCCGTGCTTTGCGGCGCGCTCCGGGGGCTGAGAGCAGTGCGATCTTGCGCGCGGCGCGGATCGTCGGCCCGACTGCTCGAGGCCATATCTGCGCCAGCCCCGGATAAGGCGGCGCATGACGCCTGAGCGGGCATTCACGCGGCACATGTCGCCTTTGCGCTGCCATGCTCTTGCGCTGTGCGCTGGCGCCAGTCTTAATTCCACCATGCCTCCTTGCGACGGAGCCTATCCTTGCTGAGCTATCTTACCCTGATCTTTGCCTGCCAGCTTCTCGGAGAACTGCTGGTCGGTGCCTTGGCGCTGCCGATCCCCGGACCGGTGGTCGGCATGGTGCTGATGTTCGTCTTCCTGTTGATCCGGGGCCATGTGCCCGAAGACCTGGGGCGCGTCACGGCCGGGCTGCTGGGCACGATGTCGCTGCTGTTCGTACCGGCGGGCACCGGGGTGATGCTGCATTTCCACTTGCTTGGAGAGGCGGCCTTGCCCTTGGGCGCGGGGCTGCTGGTCAGCACGCTGGCGACCATCGCGGTGACCGGGGTGCTGATGGCATGGCTTGGCGCGGAGCGCTCGGATGGGTAGCTTGCAGAACCTGTCAGAGACGTGGATCTATCTCAGCGCATCGCCGCTGTTCCACCTGACGCTGACCCTTGTGGCGTTTCAGGCCGCTGCGTGGCTGTTCGAAAAGGGCGGGCGCAACCCGTTGCTGAACCCGGTGATGGTGGCGGTGGTGATCATCGTCATCGTGCTGTCCGCCACCGGCACCAGCTATGCCAGCTATTTCGAAGGCGCGCAGTTCGTGCATTTCCTGCTTGGCCCCGCCACGGTGGCGCTGGCGATTCCGCTGTACCGGCAATGGCATGTGGTGAAACGCTCGGGCGTGGCCATCGCCATCAGCCTGCTTTGCGGCTCGCTGACGGCCATCGCCACATCGGTCGCCATGGCGTGGCTGCTGGGCGCCACGCCCGAGATCATGGCGACCATCGCGCCCAAATCGGTGACGGCGCCGGTGGCCATGGCCATCGCCGAGGAGATCGGCGGGCTGCCATCGGTGACGGCGGTTCTGGTGATCCTGACCGGCATCATCGGGGCGATGTTCGGCACCATGGTGCTCAACGCCTGCCGGGTGCGGCCATGGACGGCGCGCGGCCTTGCCATGGGCACCGCCAGCCACGGCATCGGCACCGCCCGCGCTTTGCAGGTCAACGAGACAGCGGGGGCGTTTTCCGGCCTTGCCATGGGGCTGAACGCGCTGGCGACGGCGATCCTGCTGCCGATCCTGTGGGGGCTGGTGTTCCGCTGACCCGATGACAGATCCGTGAAGGCCCTGTGCGCTGCGCCGGGTTGGCCTAGCCTTGCCTGTGGGCCACAACCCTGAGGAGACTTACCCTTGTCGTTAAACCGTGATCATGAGGAGCACTGTCCATGGGACTGATCGGGATCATCCTGTCACTGGGATTGTTGATGTATCTTGCATACAGGGGGATCAACGTGCTGATCCTTGCGCCCTTGCTGGCCTGTCTTGCGGTGCTGATGTCGGGCGGTTTGCCGGTGCTGGCGACCTATACGCAGGTGTTCATGCAAAGCCTTGGCGGCTATGTGATCACCTATTTCCCACTGTTCCTGCTTGGCGCGATCTTTGGCAAGGTCATGGCCGATGGCGGCGCGGCGCGCACCATCGCCGAGCGCATCGTGGCATGGGTCGGCCCCGGACAGGCGGTGCTGGCCGTGGTGCTGGCCTGCGGCGTGCTGACCTTTGGCGGGGTATCGCTGTTCGTGGTGGCCTTTGCGATCTATCCGATCGCCAACGCGCTGTTCCGCCGGGCCGATGTGCCCAAGCGGCTGCTGCCCGCGGCCATCGCGCTGGGATCGTTTACCTTTACTATGACGGCCTTCCCCGGCACCCCGGCAATTCAGAACGCCATTCCGATCCCGTTCTTCGGCACCAACGTCTTTGCCGCGCCGCTGCTGGGCACGCTGGCGGGGGTGATCATGTTGGGCGGCGGGACGTTTTGGCTGAACCGGCGCCGCTCTGCCGCGCAGGGCCGAGGCGAGGGCTATGGCGAGCACGAAGAAACCGGCGCCGACAGCACGCTGCCAAGCGATGTGGTGCTGCCGAATTTCGCCGTCGCGATTGCGCCGGTGATCGCGGTGATCACGCTGAACGCGCTGTTCACCTATGTGGTGATCCCGATGATGAGCGCCGACTACCTTGCCGAGCCGAAATACGGCGCGACCTCGCTGTCTTCGGTCGCGGGGATCTGGGCCATCATCGTGTCGCTGACCCTGTCGATCCTGCTGGCCATCGCGCTGAACTGGGCGCGGTTCAAGGATCTGCTCGACACGGTGAATACCGGCACCATGGGCTCGCTTCTGCCGGTGTTCAATACTGCTTCCGAGGTCGGCTACGGCGCGGTGATCGCCTCGCTGCCCGCCTTCGGCCTGATCCGCGATGCGGTGCTGGGGCTGTTTCCCGACAACCCTGTGGCCTCGCTGGCGGTGGCGGTCAACGTGCTGGCGGGGATCACCGGATCGGCCTCTGGCGGCATGTCGATCGCGCTGAACGCGCTTGGCGAGCGCTTTGCCGAGATGGGGCAGGCGCAGGGTGTCAGCATGGGGCTGATGCACCGGGTGACGGCGCTGTCCTCGGGGGGCTTTGATGCGCTGCCGCACAATGGCGCGGTGATCACCCTGCTGGCGATCACCGGCATGACCCACAAGAAAAGCTATGCGGATATCTTTGTGGTTGCCGTCTGCATCCCAGTGCTGGCGACGATCCTTGTGATCGTGCTGGGCTCGATGGGGCTGTAAGTGGGCATGAAAAAGGCCCGCGCCGGGATGGCGCGGGCCGGATGATGCGGCGTGGGCCGGATCAGTTCTTGGCTTTGTCGACCATCTTGCCGGCCGAGATCCACGGCATCATGCCGCGCAGCTTGGCGCCGGTTTCTTCGATGAGGTGCTCGTCATTGGCACGGCGCGACGCCTTGAGCGTCGGCTGGCCAACGGCGTTTTCCAGCATGAAGTCACGCACGAACTTGCCCTGCTGGATGTCGGTGAGAACGTCCTTCATGGCTTTCTTGGTCTGCTCATAGGGCAGGATGCGCGGGCCGGTGACATACTGGCCGAACTCGGCGGTGTTCGAGATCGAGTAATCCATGTTGGCGATGCCGCCCTCATAGATCAGATCGACGATCAGCTTCACTTCGTGCAGGCATTCGAAATAGGCCATCTCGGGGGCGTAGCCCGCCTCGACCAGCGTTTCGAAGCCGCAGCGGATCAGCTCGACAAGGCCGCCGCAAAGCACGGCCTGCTCACCGAACAGGTCGGTTTCGCATTCTTCGCGGAAATTGGTCTCGATGATCCCCGAGCGCCCGCCGCCGATGGCCGAGCAATAGGACAGGCCGATT
Organism: Salipiger sp. 1_MG-2023; assembly: GCF_030547555.1. Classification (NCBI taxonomy): domain Bacteria; kingdom Pseudomonadati; phylum Pseudomonadota; class Alphaproteobacteria; order Rhodobacterales; family Roseobacteraceae; genus Salipiger; species Salipiger sp. 1_MG-2023. The sequence continues at coordinate 33,576 of NZ_JAUOQN010000007.1, forward strand.
TCCAGCGCCTTGCCGGTGGCATCCTGATGAACGGCCACGAGGCAGGGCACGCCGCCGCCCTTGACGTATTCACCGCGCACGGTGTGGCCGGGGCCCTTAGGCGCCATCATGATGACGTCGACGCCTTCGGGCGCCTCGATCAGGCCGAAATGGATGTTCAGGCCGTGGGCAAAGGCGATGGCCGAGCCGGGCTTGAGGTTGTCCTTGACGTATTTCTTGTAGGTCTCGGCCTGCAGCTCGTCGGGCATGGTGAACATGATCACGTCGCACCATGCCGCGGCTTCAGCGATGCCCATGACGGCGAGGCCTTCGCCTTCGGCCTTCTTGGCCGAGGCAGAGCCTTCGCGCAGGGCGACGGCGACGTTCTTGGCACCGGAATCGCGCAGGTTCAGCGCGTGGGCGTGGCCCTGGCTGCCGTAGCCGAGGATGGCAACCTTCTTGTCCTTGATCAGGTTGATGTCGCAATCGCGGTCATAGTAAACGCGCATGTCTTCGTCCTTCCGTGACGGTCTTTTGTTATGCGCCGCAAGTTAGGCGGGGTTGCAGCTATTTTGCTTTCGTTTTTCTTGCTGTTTCCGCCGAAAGGTGAAAGATCATTCGCCTGATGGCAAATATGCGGATAATCCATGCTTGACGATACGGACAGGCGCATCCTGCGCCAGTATCAGGCCGACCCAGAAACCCCTATGGCCGAACTGGCCGAGCGCGCCGGGGTGACACCCTCGACGCTGGCGCGGCGGCTGGCGGGTCTGCGCGACAGCGGGGTGCTGCGCGGGGTGCGCGGGGTGATCGACTGGGGCGTGCTGGGATACAGCATCGAGGTGATGCTGCGGGTGACGCTGGACAAGACCGAGCCGCGCGCCTTTGACGAATTCCTCGCCGAGGCGCGGTGTGTGCCGGAAGTGATCGAGATTCAGACCTTTCTTGGGACGGTCGATCTGCGGCTGGCGGTGATCGCGCGCGATCTGGCGCATTACCAGCGCCTGTACCGGGAACGGCTGCTGGTGCTGCCGCATCTCTCGGATGTAGAGGCGCTGATGCATGTGAGTTTGGTGAAAGCAGATGAAACGGTGCCGCTGTGAGCGTCGAGCTGGACGAGATCGACCGGGCGCTGGTGCGGGCCTTGGCGGCGGATGCCACCGCCAGCGCTGGCGCGCTGGGGCGGGCGCTGGGGCTGTCGCAACCGGCGTGCTGGCGGCGCATCCAGCGGCTGCGGGCGGCGGGGGTGTTCCGCGGGGCGCGGCTGGATCTCGACCTTGAAAAGCTGGGCTTTGGCGTGACGGTGTTTCTGGGCATCAAGCTGGCGACCAAGGGGCGGGTGAGCCTTGAGGATTTCGAGCGCGCGGTGCGGGCGATCCCCGAGGTGCAGGTGGTCGACCATGTGCTGGGGGCGTTCGATTATCGCCTGCGGGTGGTGGCGCGCGATCTGCCGGATTTCGAGCGGGTGCTGCGGCGGAGGATCATGACGCTGCCGGGGGTGGGCAATGTCGAGGCGAACGTGATGCTGAGCGAGGAGCGCCGTCCGGGGCCGTTGTGAGTGAGCCGTTGTTGTGACGGGACCGGCGCTCGCGCTGCGCGCATCGCCCCGCCCGCCGTCCCACAAAGCCGTTCGGAGGCGTTGGCCTTTTGCCCGCGATGGTCTAGCCATGGCGCAAATATGCAAGGAGCTTACCATGCCTCAGCGCAGCGATGTCGACCCGACCGGGCTTGACGAATTTTCGGTGGTCTTCACGGACCGTTCTCTCAACCACATGTCCGCCGCGTTTCAGGAGGTGATGCGCGACATCTCGGGGCTGCTGCGCGAGGTGTATGGCGCCGATGGCGTGGCGCTGGTGCCCGGTGGTGGCACCTTTGGCATGGAGGCCGTTGCCCGCCAGTTCGGGCAGGGCGCGAAGGCGCTTGTGGTGCGCAACGGCTGGTTCTCCTTCCGCTGGTCGCAGATTTTCGACGCGGGCGGCTTTGGCGGCGAGGTCACCGTGATGAAGGCGCGCCAGATTGGCAACGCGCCGACCACGGGTTTTGCGCCCGCGCCGATCGCCGAGGTCTGCGAGGCGATCCGCCGCGAAGCGCCGCAGATCGTCTTTGCGCCGCATGTCGAGACATCCTCCGGGATCATCCTGCCTGAGGATTACATCACGCAAATGGCGCAGGCGGCGCATGAGGTCGGCGCGCTGATGGTGCTGGACTGCATCGCCTCGGGCTGTGTCTGGGTCGACATGCGCGCCACCGGCGTCGACGTGTTGATCTCTGCCCCGCAGAAGGGCTGGTCGGCCACGCCCTGCGCCGGGCTGGTGATGCTGTCGCAGCGGGCTTTGGAGCGTATGGAGGCCACCGCCTCGAACAGTTTTGCCATGGATCTGAAGAAATGGCGCGACATCATGGCGGCCTATGAGGCGGGCGGCCACGCCTATCACGCCACCATGCCCACCGACGGGTTGCGGATGTTCCGCGATGCGATGTTCGAAACGCAGCAGATGGGCTTTGACCAAGCCAAGGCGGCGCAATGGGAGCTTGGCGACAAGGTGCGCGCGCTGCTGGCGGGGCGCGGTGTGGCCTCTGTTGCGGCCGAAGGCTATGGCGCGCCGGGCGTCGTGGTCAGCTATACCGACCGGCCTGAGATAAAGTCGGGCAAGGCCTTTGCCGAGCAGGGCACGCAGATTGCCGCCGGGGTGCCGTTGCAGGTGGGCGAGCCCGAGGGGTTCTCGACCTTCCGGCTGGGGCTGTTCGGGCTCGACAAGCTGGCGGATGTGGATGGCACGGTGGCGCGGCTTGGCCGGGCTTTGGAAGCGGTGCTCTAGCACGCCTGCGCCCACCACACCCCGGTCCCGCGCAATTGTGGGGCCGGGGCAGAGCTGGTGCGTCTCGTGAGGCCGGGGCAGGCCGCCTCTCACAGCAATAAATCATTTGTTTCAAAACTGTTAAATTTTTCACGCCCAATTTCCGGGCACGAGGCGCACACTCGATGGATATGCTTGCGCCTAGGTGGATTGTATAGTGACAAGCCGAGTCCCATGGGATAATTCCAGCCACGTAAGGGGTGCCGGAGTCGTTCAGGGGTCAACCATGAAGGGGCCGGCTTTCAAGAGGGAGCAGAAATGAAGCCCGAGACCTTTCTTCCAGACGATTATAGTCCGGCAGACAGCGAGCCGTTCATGAATGAGCGTCAGCTCGAATATTTCCGGCGCAAATTGCTTGCGTGGAAGAATGATATTCTTGCCGAAAGCCGCGATACCATCGAGGCCTTGCAGGATTCCACCCGCAACATTCCTGATGTCACCGACCGTGCCAGCGAGGAAACCGACCGGGCGCTCGAATTGCGCACCCGGGACCGGCAGCGCAAGCTCGTCGCCAAGATCGACAGCGCCTTGCGCCGCATCGACGAGCGCGAATATGGCTATTGCGAAGTCACCGGCGAGCCGATTTCGCTCAAGCGGCTTGATGCGCGGCCTATCGCGACCATGAGTCTCGAGGCGCAGGAGCGCCATGAGCGGCGTGAGAAAGTGCACCGCGACGACTGACGCCTTCGGGCGGCAGCGTGGCTGCAAGTAGGACGCCGGGGTTGCACGCCCCGGCGTCCTGCGTTTCGGGCAGACGAACCTTGGGGAAGCAAGGCATGGCACTGGCAGGCAGGCAGATCATCGTCGTGGGCGCTGGCATCGGGGGATTGGCGGCGGCGCTGGCGCTGCGCCAGCGCGGCGCCGAGGTGACGGTGCTGGAACAGGCAGAGGCGATCCGCGAAGTTGGGGCCGGTCTTCAGATCAGCCCGAACGGGCTGCGGGTGATCGAGGCGCTTGGGCAAAGCGCGGCGCTGAGCGCGCGGGCCAGCAAGGCGCGGGCCGTAGTGTTGCGCGATCACCGCGCCGGGCGCGAGGTGCTTCGGCTGGATCTTGGCAAGCTGCCCGAGGGGCAGGGCTATCTCTTTGCCCACCGCGCCGATCTGGTCGAACTGCTGGCCGACGCGGCGCGCGCGGCTGGCGTTCAGATCCGTCTGAATCAGAAGGTCACGCAGATTACGCCCGGCATGGTGCCAGAGGTGACGTTGGCGACTGGCGACAGGCGCTCGGCGGATCTGGTCATCGGCGCGGATGGGTTGCATTCGGTGCTGCGCGGCGAGCTCAACGGCGCGGCGCCGGAAAAATTCACCGGGCAGGTGGCGTGGCGCGCCCTCATCCCCAATGATTTCGGCCATCCGCCCGAGGTCACGGTACATATGGGGCCGGGGCGGCATCTGGTCAGTTATCCGCTGCGCAATGGCACGCTGGTCAACATCGTCGCCGCCGAGGAACGCAAGGGCTGGACCCCCGAAGGCTGGGCCCATGAAGATGATCCCGCCAATCTGCGCGCCGCCTTCTCGGGGTTCGGCGGCAGCGTTCCGCAGATGCTCAGCCGGGTCGACAAGGTTGGGCTCTGGGGGCTGTTTCGTCACCCGGTGGCGCGGCGCTGGTTTGGCGAAGGTTGCGCGCTGCTGGGCGATGCGGCCCACCCGACGCTGCCCTTTCTCGCCCAAGGCGCAAACATGGCACTGGAGGATGGCTGGACGCTTGCACGCTGCCTTGATGCAAGCGCCGATCAGCCGCAGGCCTTGGCGCGCTACCAGCAGCTTCGCCGGGATCGCTGCGCGCGGATCGTCGCCGCAGCCACCGGCAATGCGTGGAAATATCATCTGAGCAACCCGCTGATCCGCCGCGCGGCGCATCTGGGTCTTGCGGCGGCCGGGCGCATCGCGCCGGATCGCATTCTGCGCCAGTTCGACTGGATTTACGGCCACGACGTGACCGCCTGATGGTTCAGTCCGCGCCGGAGCCGTAGAGCGGCACCGTCGAGATCGCCAGCTTGGCAGAGCCGTCCGCCACCTGCTGCGCGTGCACCAGATAGATCAGCGTCTGGTTTTCTTCGTCAAAGATCCGCTTCACCCGAAGGCTTTTGAACACGATGGAACGCGAGGTGCGGAACACGTCTTCGCCCTCATCGCTGCGGTCGATGTCGCCAATGGTGATCGGCCCGGTCTGTCGGCAGGCAATCGACGCATTTGACGGGTCTTCGAACCAGTTGCCCTTGGACAGCCGGTCGATCAACCCGCGATCGAAATAGGCGACATGGCAGGTCACGCCCTCGACCTTGGGGTCGGCAACGGCATCGATGATGATGTCGTTGCCCGTCCAGTCGACGCCGACCTCGCCGACCTGCTCGGCCTGCGCCATCAACGGAAAAACACAGAGCAGGGCGGCAAGGCAGATACGTTTCATCGGATGATTCCCTGAGGTCAGATCAAAACACCACCCGACCATGCTCGCCCGCGTCCGGCGTGTCACCCGCCAAATTCGCCTTGGCAATCTCGTAGAGAAAGCTGACGCCGCCATCGCCAGACCAGACTTCGGCCTCGCGCGGAGTGAATTTGACCAGCTGCACGGCGGCATCTTCGCGGCCATTCTCGAACCACGCGGCGGCAAAGGCATTCCACAGCTCGTCAAGTTTTTCGCTGTCGTTCACCGCCTCGAGCGTGCCGAAGACGTTGGCATAAAGATGCGCCTTCGAATCGGCGATGTAGAACGTCGCCTCGCCGCCGGATCTCGCGCCCCGGTCAGCGGCGCTACCGCGCGCGGTGATGAACCAGATCGCCTTGCCCTCGGCATCGCCCTGCGGCGACATCGGCACCGGGCGCTCGCCGTCAGCGGTCAGAAGGCCGGCACGCACATCTTTGAGCTGGCTCCAGAATTCGTCTTTCAGATCCTTGGTCATGGGGTGTCCTTTCCTTGTTGTGCACCTAACGCGCCGGGCTCGCCCGATGTTCCTTTCGCTTGACGGATCACCCATCGCACGCCAAGATATGAACAAGCGTTCAAATAAATCGTCAGGAGGAGGGCGGGATATGTTCAGCGCAGGCATGAGCTTTGATCTTGGAGAGGACGTGAACGCGCTGCGCGACATGGTCCACCGCTGGGCGCAGGACCGGGTAAAGCCGCTTGCGGCGCAGGTTGACGCAAGCAACGCCTTTCCAAATGAGCTTTGGCCCGAGATGGGAGAGCTTGGGCTGCTGGGCATCACGGTGCCCGAGGAATACGGCGGCGCGGGGATGGGCTATCTGGCCCATGTCATCGCGGTCGAGGAAATCGCGCGGGCCTCGGCCTCGGTCTCGCTGAGCTACGGGGCGCATAGCAACCTGTGCGTCAACCAGATCAAGCTGAACGGCAGCGATGCGCAGCGGCAGAAATACCTGCCGGGGTTGATTTCCGGCGCCCATGTCGGGGCGCTGGCGATGTCCGAGGCTTCGGCCGGCTCTGACGTGGTCGGCATGAAGCTGCGGGCGGAAAAGAAAAACGACCGCTTCGTGCTGAACGGCTCTAAATACTGGATCACCAATGGCCCGGACGCCGACACGCTGGTGGTCTATGCCAAGACCGACCCCGAAGCCGGATCCAAGGGCATCACCGCCTTTCTGATCGAAAAGTCGATGACCGGCTTTTCGACAAGCCCGCATTTCGACAAGCTGGGGATGCGCGGGTCCAACACCGCCGAGCTGATTTTCGACAATGTAGAAGTGCCGTTCGACAATATCCTTGGCGAGGAAGGCCGCGGCGTGCGCGTGCTGATGTCGGGGCTCGATTACGAACGGGTGGTGCTGGCGGGGATCGGCACCGGGATCATGGCGGCCTGTCTTGACGAGGTGATGCCCTATCTTGCCGAGCGCCAGCAATTCGGCAAGCCCATCGGCTCGTTTCAGCTGATGCAAGGCAAGATCGCCGACATGTATACCGCGATGAATTCTGCCCGCGCCTATGTTTACGAGGTCGCCAAGGCGTGTGACCGGGGCGATGTGACGCGGCAGGACGCGGCGGCCTGCTGTCTGTATGCCAGCGAACAGGCGATGGTGCAGGCGCATCAGGCGGTGCAGGCGATGGGCGGCGCGGGGTTTCTGGCGGATGCGCCGGTGGCGCGGCTGTTCCGCGATGCCAAGCTGATGGAGATCGGCGCGGGCACGTCGGAAATCCGCCGGATGCTGGTCGGGCGCGAGCTGATGTCGGCTGTGAGCTGAGCCATGTATCTGTCTGAAATTGCAGTGGGTTCATCATGATGAGGCCAATGGGTGAGTGCCGGGCGCGGGCAATGCTGTGCCACAATGCCGATTACGAAACCCTGCGCGACAGGTTCGCGTGGCCGGTGCGCGCGCAGGTGAATCTTGCCGACGAGGTCTGCGACAGCTGGGCAGCGGTGGTGCCCTCGCGCACGGCGATTATTGATCTGCGCGGGCCGGAGCCGATTCCGGTCAGCTATGGGGCCTTGCAACGGCTGTCGCGGCAGGTCGAGACGTGGCTGCGGGCGCAGGGCGTTGCGCGCGGCGACCGGGTGGCTGTGCTGCTCTCGCAAAGCCCGCTTTGCGCCGCGGCCCATATCGCGGCATGGCGCATGGGCGCGATATCGGTGCCGCTGTTCAAGCTGTTCCGCCGCGATGCTCTTGCATCGCGGCTGGCCTACAGCGGTGCGCGCGTCGCGGTCAGCGACGATGAGGGCGCGGCGATGCTGGCGCCATTTGCGCTGCCGGTGTTGACGGCTGGGGCGCTGCCGGAGCCGGGCGCATGGCCCGCTGCCCAGACCTCGCCCGGCGATCCGGCGATCATCATCTACACCTCTGGCACCACCGGTGCGCCAAAGGGCGCGCTGCACGGGCACGGAGTTCTGGCGGGCCATCTGCCCGGCGTCGAGATGAGCCATGATCTGCTCGGGCAGGATGATGACATCCTGTGGACCCCGGCGGATTGGGCATGGATCGGCGGGCTGTTCGATGTGCTGATGCCGGGGCTGTATCTTGGGGTTCCGGTGGTGGCGGCGCGCATGGCGCGGTTCGAGATCGACGACTGTCTCAGGATTTGCCGCGACGGCCTTGTCCGCAACGTGTTCTTGCCACCGACCGCGCTGCGGATGCTGAAAGCCGCGAACACCGGCATTCCCGGCCTGCGCTCTGTCGCCAGCGGCGGCGAGCCGCTTGGGGCCGAGATGCTGGACTGGGGGCGCAATGCCTTTGGTGTGTCGATCAACGAATTCTACGGTCAGTCCGAATGTAACATGGTTGCAAGCTCTTGCGGGGCGCTTTTCACACCGCGTCCGGGCTGCATCGGCAAGCCCGCGCCGGGGTTTCGCATCGGCGTGATCGATGCTGACGGCGCAGAAACTCTGGGCGAAGGCGACATAGCGATCGCCAGAGGTGCAGGCTCCATGATGTTGGAATACTGGAACAATCCGCAGGAAACCGCGCGCAAGTTTCGCGGTGACTGGCTGGTGACCGGGGATCGTGGGCGATGGGAAGACGGCTATCTGCGCTTTGTCGGGCGCGAAGATGATGTGATCACCTCGGCGGGCTACCGCATCGGCCCCGCCGAGATCGAGGATTGCCTGCTGTCTCATCCCGCCGTTGCGACGGTTGGCGTGGTGGGCAAGCCCGACGCGCTGCGCACCGAAATCGTCAAAGCCTATGTGGTGCTCAAACCCGGCGCGCAGGCCAGCGCCGCAGACTTGCAGCACTACGTCAAGGATCGGCTGTCAAGCTATTCATACCCACGGGAAATCGCCTTTGTCGAGGGGCTGCCGATGACCGTGACCGGCAAGGTGATCCGCAAGGATCTCAGGGCACGCGCCGCAGCAGAGGGCGCGCCGTGAGCCCGCGCGCTGGCAATGCGCCAACAGAGCAGATGTTCACCCGTCTGGAGGAGACCTCATGAAACTGCAATCCCAGGCGCTTCCGACGTCCGAAGCCTTTGTGCAGAACCGCGCCGCCCATCTCGAGGCGCTGGCCGCGATCCGCGATGCCGCCACGCTGGCGGCAGAGGGCGGCGGCGCCAAGGCGCGCGAGCGGCATGTGGCGCGCGGCAAGATGTTGCCGCGCGAACGGGTCGCCAACCTGCTTGATCCCGGCGCGCCGTTTCTGGAAATCGGCGCGATGGCGGCGCATGGCATGTATGACGGCGCGGCCCCGGCGGCGGGCGTGGTTGCGGGCATCGGGCTGGTGGCGGGACGGCAGGTCATGGTGCTGTGCAACGACGCCACGGTGAAGGGCGGCACCTATTATCCGATGTCGGTCAAGAAGCACCTGCGCGCGCAGGAGATCGCCGAGGAAAACCGGCTGCCCTGTGTCTATCTGGTCGACAGCGGCGGTGCCAACCTGCCCAATCAGGACGAGGTCTTTCCCGACCGCGACCATTTTGGCCGCATCTTCTACAACCAGGCGCGGATGTCTGCCAAGGGCATTGCGCAGATCGCCGTGGTCATGGGCTCGTGCACGGCGGGGGGCGCCTATGTGCCCGCGATGTCGGATGTGACCATCATCGTGCGCGAGCAGGGCACGATCTTTCTGGCCGGGCCACCGCTGGTCAAGGCGGCCACCGGCGAGGTGGTCTCGTCCGAGGATCTGGGCGGCGGCGATGTCCATACCCGGCTGTCCGGGGTCGCCGATTACCTTGCCGAAGACGATGCCCATGCGCTGGCGCTAGCGCGCCGGGCGGTCGGTTCGCTGAACCTGCCGGGCGCCTTGGGGCTGGCCGGGGAAGCACCGGCCTATGATCCCGAAGAGATCCTTGGCGTGGTGCCGGGCGATCTGCGCACGCCTTATGACATCCGCGAGGTGATCGCGCGGCTGGTGGATGGCTCGTATTTCGATGAGTTCAAGCCGCGCTATGGCGACACGCTGGTGACCGGCTTTGCGCAGGTGATGGGGATGCCGGTCGGCATCGTCGCCAACAACGGCGTGCTGTTTTCCGAAGCCGCGCAAAAGGGCGCGCATTTCATCGAGCTGTGCTCGCAGCGCAATATCCCGCTGGTGTTCCTGCAGAACATCACCGGCTTCATGGTCGGGCGCAAATACGAAAACGAGGGCATCGCGCGCCACGGTGCCAAGATGGTGACGGCGGTGGCAACAACCAACGTGCCCAAGATCACCATGCTGGTCGGCGGTTCTTTTGGGGCGGGCAATTACGGCATGGCAGGGCGGGCCTATCAGCCACGGTTCCTGTGGACATGGCCGAACAGCCGCATTTCGGTGATGGGCGGGGCGCAGGCCGCCGGGGTTCTGGCCACGGTCAAGCGCGATGCGATCGAGCGCGCGGGCGGCACATGGTCGCCCGAGGAAGAGGCCGACTTCAAGCGCCCGACGGTCGAGATGTTCGAGCGCCAGTCGCACCCATTATATGCCACGGCGCGGCTGTGGGACGACGGCATCATTGATCCGCGCAAATCGCGCGAGGTGCTGGCGCTTTCGCTGCGCGCCGCGCTGAACGCGCCCATCGAAGAGACGCGCTTTGGCGTGTTCCGGATGTAAGCGCGCTGTTGTGGCGGGGAAAACAGGCGGGAGGGTCTGAGATGTTTGACACGGTGTTGATCGCCAACCGGGGCGAGATCGCCTGCCGGGTGATGGAAACCGCGCGCGCCATGGGGCTGCGCTGCGTCGCGGTGCATTCCGATGTGGATGCCGGGGCCAAGCATGTCGCCATGGCCGACGCGGCGGTGTGCATCGGCGGCGCGTCTCCGGGCGAAAGCTATCTGCGCGGCGATGTCATCATCAAGGCGGCGCTGGATACAGGGGCGGGGGCGATTCATCCGGGCTATGGTTTCCTGTCCGAAAACCCCGATTTCGTCGATGCGGTCGAGGCGGCGGGTCTGGTGTTTGTCGGGCCGGGCGCGGCGGCGATCCGGGCGATGGGGCTCAAGGACGCGGCCAAGCGGCTGATGCACGAGGCCGGCGTGCCGGTGGTGCCGGGCTATCACGGCGCGGAACAGGACGCAGCGTTTCTGGCGCAGCAGGCACAGCAGATCGGCTATCCGGTGCTGATCAAGGCGGTTGCGGGCGGCGGTGGCAAGGGGATGCGGCTGGTCGACAGCGCGGCGGGCTTTGCCGATGCGCTGGCCTCGGCGCAGGGCGAGGCGCGCGGGGCCTTTGGCAACCCGGCGGTTCTGATCGAGAAATTCGTCACCGCGCCGCGCCATATCGAAGTGCAGGTGTTTGGCGATGGCACCCGCGCCGTGCATCTGTTCGAACGCGACTGTTCGCTGCAACGGCGGCATCAGAAGGTCATCGAGGAAGCGCCCGCGCCCGGCATGACGCTCGAGATGCGCGACGCGATGGGTGCGGCAGCGGTGCGCGCCGCCGAGGCGATCGGCTACAAGGGCGCGGGCACGGTGGAATTCATCGTCGATGGCTCGGACGGGCTGCGCCCCGATGGCTTCTGGTTCATGGAGATGAACACGCGCCTTCAGGTCGAACATCCGGTGACCGAGGCGATCACCGGCGTCGATCTGGTGGAATGGCAGCTGCGGGTGGCGGCGGGGGAGCCCTTGCCCTGCGCCCAGGAGGACCTGACCATCACCGGCCACGCCTTTGAGGCGCGGCTTTATGCCGAGGACGTGCCGGCGGGGTTCTTGCCGGCAACAGGGCGGTTGTCGGCGCTGCGCTTCCCGCCGCAGCTGCGGGCCGATAGCGGGGTGCGCGCCGGGGATGTGATCTCGCCGCATTACGATCCGATGATCGCCAAGGTCATCGTGCACGGCCCAACCCGCAACATCGCGCTGCGCAAGCTGGCGCAGGGGCTGGCGCAAACGCAGGTGGCCGGAACGGTGACCAACCTTGCCTTTCTGGGCGCGCTGTCCCGGCACGAAGGCTTTGCGCGCGGCGAGGTCGATACCGGGCTGATCGGGCGCGATCTGGCCGAGCTGACTGCGCAGGCGCCAACCCCCGCAGCGCTGGTGGCGCAGGCGGCGATCTGCGCGGCGGGTCTGTGGGAAGTCGCACCGGCGCTGGCCGGGCTGACGCTGTGGCAGCCGTTGGCGCGGACTGTGGTTCTGGAACATGACGGCGAAGAGATCTCGGCGGTTCTGCGGGTGATCTCGGCCCATCGTATCGAGGTGACGCTGGGCGAAGACCTTGTGTTGGCCGAGCGTATCGGCGCTGGCTGGCGCATCGGCGGTGGCCCCGCGCCAGAGTTGCTGCGCGATGGCCAGACGGTAACGCTGTTCCACGGCGGCGGCGCGGTGTTCCGCATCATCGATCCGCTGGCACGGGCGGCGGCGGCGGGCGCGTCAGGCAACCTGATCGAAGCGCCGATGCCGGGGCGGGTGGTCGCGGTTCTGGCCAGCGTGGGGCAGGCGGTGCAGGCGGGCGACCGGCTTGCGGTGCTCGAGGCGATGAAGATGGAACACACGCTGACCGCCGCGCGCGATGGCATCATCGCCGAGCTTCTGGTCGCGCCCGGCGCGCAGGTCGAGGCGGGCGCGGCGCTGATCCGGCTGGAGGAAGAGGCGTGATCCGTCTGCACCACGTGCCGCAATCCCGCTCTATGCGGGTGCTGTGGCTGCTGCACGAACTCGGGCTTGAGCACGAGGTGATCTTCCACCCGTTCGATCGCTCACTGCGATCCGACGCCTATCTGGCGCTGTCCCCGGCGGGGCGGGTGCCGGCGCTGGAAATCGACGGCGCGGTGCTGTTCGAAAGCCTCGCGATGATGGAGTACCTGTGCGAGCTTCATCCGGGGCCGCTGTGGCGCGCGCCGGGCGATGCGCAGCGGGCCGACTGGCTGTCGTGGCTGCATTTCGCGGAAACCATCAGCCAGCATTGCGCGACCCTGACCCAGCAGCACATCATGCTGCGCGAGGATGCCATGCGCTCGCCCATCATCATGCAGCTTGAGGCAAAGCGGCTGGGCAAATGCTACGCGGCGATCGAGGCGCGGCTGGCCGGGCGCGCCCATCTGCTGGGCGATTTCACGGCGGCGGATGTGGCGGTCGGGCAGGCGGTGTATATGGCGGGGCATTTCGCGGCGCTCGACGGCGTATCGCGCGTTGCGGATTGGTATGCCCGGATCACCGCGCGCCCCGCCTTCAAGGCGGCGCTTCCGGGCGGTGAGCAGCCGCTATATGCAAAGCCGTTCTATCCGGCGTGGGAGCTGGCATGAGCAGCAGCAGGGGGGCGCGATGAGCGGTTACGTCGAAATCTTCGAGGTCGGGCCGCGCGACGGCTTGCAGAACGAGGCGCGCCAGATCCCGGCGGCGGAAAAAATCGCGCTGGTCGATTGCCTGTCGCGCGCCGGGTTCAAACGCATCGAATGCGCCAGTTTCGTCAGCCCGAAATGGGTGCCGCAGATGGCAAGCTCGGCCGAGGTGCTGGCGGGAATCACGCGGGCGCCGGGGGTGTCTTATACGGCGCTGACCCCCAACATGAAGGGGTTCGAGGCGGCGATGGCGGCGGGGGCGGACGAGGTGGCGATCTTTGGCTCGGCCTCCGAGGGGTTCAGCCGCGCCAATATCAACGCCTCGATCGAGGAAAGCCTCGCGCGGTTCCGCCCGGTGGCGCAGGCGGCGCAGGACCGGGGCGTGCCGGTGCGCGGCTATGTCTCCTGCGTGGTGGAATGCCCTTACGATGGCGCGGTGGCCCCTATGGCGGCGGCGCGGGTTGCGGGCGCGTTGCGGGCGATGGGCTGCTACGAGGTCTCGCTCGGCGATACCATCGGGCGCGGCACCCCCGAGGCGGTGGACGCGATGCTGGCGGCGGTGCTCGGCGAGGTCGAGGCCTCGGCGCTGGCGGGGCATTTCCACGACACCGGCGGGCAGGCGCTGGCCAATGTGCAGGTCGCCCTGTCGCGTGGGCTGCGGGTGTTCGACGCGGCGGTCGGCGGGCTTGGCGGCTGCCCCTATGCGCCGGGCGCGGCGGGCAACGTGGCAACCGAGGTGCTGGCGGCGCGGCTGGCGGCGCTGGGATATGACACCGGGCTTGACGCATCGGTGCTAAACGAGGCGGCGGCATTGGCCCGCGCCATGCGGGGGGCAACATGACTGAGGTTCGCATAGAGCGCGACGCGCGCGGGGTGGCGACACTGTGGCTGAGCCGCGCCGAAAAGCACAACGCCCTGTCGGCCGCGATGATGGGCGAGATCGAAGCCGCCTGCGCCGCGTTGGCCGGTGATGAAACGGTGCGCGTCGTGGTGCTTGCCGCCGAGGGCAAGAGCTTTTGCGCCGGGGGCGATCTGGCATGGATGCAGGCGCAGTTCGACATGGATGGCGCGACCCGCCGCACGGAATCGCGGCGGATTGCGTCGGCGCTGCAGGCGCTGGCAGGGCTGCCACAGCCGCTGATCGGGCGGGTGCAGGGCAATGCCCTTGGCGGCGGCGTTGGGCTGATCTCGGTTTGCGATGTTACGGTCGGGGTCGAGACGGCAAAGCTGGGCTTTACCGAGGTCAGGCTGGGGCTGATCCCGGCTAATATCGGGCCCTTCGTGGTGGCGAAGATGGGGGCGCGGGCGGCGCGTGAGGTGTTCATGAACGGGCGGATCTTTGGTGCGACCGAGGCGGTGCGGCTTGGGCTGCTCACCCGCTGCGTCGCCCCCGAGGCGCTGGACGCGGCGCTCGAGGCCGAGATCGCGCCGTATCTGTCCTGTGCGCCGCAGGCGGTGCGCGAGGCCAAGGCGCTGCTGAACGCGCTGGCCGGACAGGTGACGCCGGAACAGGTCGACATGGCCATCGACGCGCTTGCCGCCCGCTGGGAAACCGACGAAGCCCGCAGCGGCATCTCGGCGTTTTTCGACAAGCGCCCGGCGCCATGGGCCTGAGGTCGGAGGTTGCGCGGACATGCCGCGTGGCGGGCTAGGGCGCGCAAACGGGGACAGAGGCGGTGACCGTTCAGATCGCCCATTTATATGCAACGCTCTGCGGAGCGATCATGGTCTTCCATCTGGCGCTGGCGGTCGGGGCCCCTTGGGCGGCGGCGGCCCCGGCAGCGCGCACCGGGCGGGCGCAGTCGCTGATCCACGTGCCGGTCTACGGGCTTCTGGCGCTGGCCATCGTGTCGGCCGCCGGGTTTCCGGGGCTGGGCTGGCCGCGCCACAGCGGCTGGACGGCGCTGGCGTTGCAACTGGCCCTGACGCTGCTGCACGCGGCATCGCGCAAGCCGATCGAGCGGCAGCTCTGGGCGCCTCTTGGGGCGGTGATGACGGCGCTGGCCCTCGTGGTCCTGAGCCGCTGAGTCTGCACCACCGAGTCTGCGCAACGCACGTCTGCACGCCGGATATCTATCCGCCAGCAAAGAACAAAAATCCCAATATGTGTCGCTATTGGCCAGAGATCCCCGGTATCCTTCTGAAAAATATGACGTTCACCTTTTCTGAATATTCTCTGAGCTTGTTGACCCCGCGCTAGACCAGCGATAGATCAGGGGTCAGCAAGGCAAGATCGCCATGGTCCCAGCGCCGGACAATCGGTGCCCCTGTGCAAGGAGCCAGCCAGTGGAAGAGTTGCTGCGGGAGTACCTCCCGATCCTCGTGTTCCTCGCCGTCGCAATCGCGCTAGGCGCCATTCTCATCCTCGCCGCCGTGGTGCTTGCGGTGCGCCATCCGGATCCCGAGAAAGTGTCGGCCTATGAATGCGGCTTCAATGCATTCGACGATGCGCGGATGAAATTCGACGTCCGGTTCTATCTGGTGTCGATCCTGTTCATCATCTTCGATCTCGAGATCGCCTTTCTTTTTCCGTGGGCCACGGCGTTCAAGGATGTCAGCGACGCCGGCTTCTGGTCGATGATGGTGTTTCTGGCGGTGCTCACCGCAGGCTTTGCCTATGAATGGAAGAAAGGGGCGCTGGAATGGGAGTGATGACAGGGGCGAATACCGCTGGCGGCGACCGTGAGGTCGCCACGCAGGCACTCAATCGCGAATTGTCCGACAAGGGCTTCCTGCTGACCTCGGTCGATGATGTGATCAATTGGGCGCGCACCGGCTCGCTGCACTGGATGACCTTCGGCCTTGCCTGCTGCGCCGTCGAGATGATGCACAGCTCGATGCCGCGCTACGATCTGGAACGTTTCGGCACCGCTCCGCGCGCCAGCCCGCGCCAGTCTGACCTGATGATCGTTGCTGGTACGCTGACCAACAAGATGGCCCCGGCGCTGCGCAAGGTCTACGATCAGATGCCCGAGCCGCGCTACGTGATCTCGATGGGATCCTGCGCCAATGGCGGCGGTTATTACCATTACAGCTATTCGGTGGTGCGCGGCTGCGATCGCATCGTTCCGGTCGATGTCTATGTGCCCGGCTGCCCGCCGACGGCCGAGGCGCTGATGTACGGGCTGATGGCGCTTCAGAAAAAGATCCGCCGCACCGGCACCATCGTGCGCTGAGGAGAGCAGAGGCATGACACAGGCACTCAAGGACCTTGGCGGCCATATCGAGATGAAACGCCCCGATTGCGTGATCGGCTGGGAAGTGGCGTTTGGCGAGCTGACCATCGACGTGGCGCCAGCGAACATCGCGGGCTTTGTCGAGTTTCTCAAGGGCGATGCGTCCTGCCGGTTTTCGTCGCTGGTCGATATCACCGCGGTTGATTACCCCGAGCGGGCCAAGCGCTTCGATGTGGTCTATCACTTCCTGTCGATGTACCAGAACCATCGCGTGCGTCTGCGGGTTTCGGCACGCGACGGCGAGACCGTGCCCTCGATCACCAAGGTGCACCCGTCGGCGGACTGGTTCGAACGCGAGGTGTTCGACATGTTCGGGATCATCTTCTCGGGCCACCCGGACCTGCGCCGCATCCTCACCGATTACGGCTTCCGCGGCCACCCGCTGCGCAAGGATTTTCCGACCACCGGCTATGTCGAGGTGCGCTATGACGAAGAGCTCAAGCGCGTCGTTTACGAGCCGGTGAAGCTGGTGCAGGAATACCGCCAGTTCGATTTCATGTCGCCGTGGGAAGGCGCAAACTACATCCTTCCCGGCGATGAGAAGGCCGAGGCGAAGTGATGCCCGCTTTGCCCGAGCCCAGGGTTTCTCGTGCGAGAAATCTGTGTACCGCCCGCGCTGATCGATCTTCGAGCGAAGATCTGTCCCGCCCCCGTGTGAGAGGTCTGAAATGATGGACGGCTCCAAATTCGACGACGGCAGCGTGGACGCGCTGTCCGGCGAGCAGCAGATCCGCAACTTCAACATCAACTTCGGGCCGCAACACCCGGCGGCGCATGGCGTGCTGCGGCTGGTGCTGGAGCTTGACGGCGAAATCGTCGAGCGCTGCGATCCGCATATCGGCCTGCTGCATCGCGGCACCGAAAAGCTGATGGAAAGCCGCACCTACCTGCAGAACCTGCCGTATTTCGACCGGCTCGATTACGTTGGCACGATGAATCAGGAACATGCCTGGTGCCTGGCCATCGAGCGGCTCACCGGCACCGAGGTTCCGCGCCGCGCCCAGCTGATCCGCGTGCTGTATTGCGAGATCGGGCGCATCCTGAACCACCTGCTGAACGTGACCACGCAGGCCATGGATGTCGGCGCGCTGACGCCGCCGCTCTGGGGCTTCGAGGAACGCGAGAAGCTGATGATCTTCTACGAGCGGGCCAGCGGTGCGCGTCTGCACGCCGCCTATTTCCGGCCCGGCGGGGTGCATCAGGATCTGCCGCCCGCGCTGATCGACGATATCGAGGCATGGTGCGGCACCTTTCCGAAGATGCTCGATGACATCGACGGGCTGCTGACCGAGAACCGCATCTTCAAGCAGCGCAATGCCGACATCGGCATTGTGACCGAACAGGACATTCAGGATTACGGCTATTCCGGTGTCATGGTGCGTGGCTCTGGCCTTGCGTGGGATCTGCGCCGCGCCCAGCCCTATGAATGCTACGACGAGTTCGACTTCCAGATCCCCGTCGGCAAGAACGGCGATTGCTATGACCGCTATCTTTGCCGCATGGCCGAGATGCGCGAGAGCGTGAAGATCATGAAGCAGGCCATCGACAAGCTGCGCCTGCCGGAAAATCAGGGCGATGTGCTGGCCCGTGGCAAGGTGACGCCGCCGAAGCGGAGCGAGATGAAGACCTCGATGGAGGCGCTCATCCACCACTTCAAGCTTTACACCGAGGGCTTTCACGTTCCGGCGGGCGAGATCTACGCCTGTGTCGAGGCACCGAAGGGCGAATTCGGCGTCTACCTCGTGGCGGATGGCAGCAACAAGCCGTATCGCGCCAAGCTGCGCGCGCCGGGGTTTCTGCATCTGCAATCGATGGATTACCTGTGCAAGGGGCACCAGCTCGCCGACGTGGCGGCTGTGCTCGGCTCGCTCGATATCGTGTTCGGCGAGGTCGACCGCTGATCTGGCAGGGGTGGCGCGCCGCCCCGCTCATCCGCCGCGTGGGGAACCGCCAAGGCGCAAGACAAGACCAAAGGACCGTGGACCCGTGATGTTGAAGAAAACTCTGGCCTTGTTGCCCATCGCCGCTGTTGCGGGATGCGTGCTGGCATTGCCGCCCGAGGGCACGGACAAGGCCGATCTGCTGGCCTTTGATGATGCGGTCGCCTCGATCGGCTGCGATCTGGTGACCGAGGCCGACTATCTGCCGGTCGAGCTTCAGACCGGGCTGAGCCGAGACGAGGTGCGACTGATCGCGCAATACAAGGTCAAGGCGGGCGATGCGGTGCCGCTTGACGGCGGTGGCCTGCGCCTTGTCACCGGACGCTGCGCCCCGGTTGCGCCCGCCCCCGAACCCGCCCTCGCGCCCGTCGCCGCTGGCTGACCGGATGCGCGTCGCCGATAACCCGTTCTTGCCCGTCAGGGCAGCCGCGCCCCGCGCGGACATGATCCACAGTTGAGAGGCCATCCCGCCGATGCTTCGCCGTCTTCATCCCGACCAGCCTGAAAGCTTCGCCTTCACCGATGCCAACCTCGCATGGGCCGAGGGCCAGATCAGCAAATACCCCGAGGGCCGTCAGGCCTCGGCGGTGATCCCGCTGCTGTGGCGCGCGCAGGAACAGGAAGGCTGGCTGTCGCGCCCGGCGATTGAAACCGTCGCCGAGATGCTGGGGCTGGCCTATATCCGCGTGCTCGAGGTGGCGACGTTTTACTTCATGTTCCAGCTGCAACCGGTGGGCAGCATCGCCCATGTGCAGATCTGTGGCACCACCACCTGCATGATCTGCGGCGCCGAAGACCTGATGGCGGTGTGCAAGGACAAGATCGCCCCAAAGGCGCATATGGTCTCGGCCGATGGCAAGTTCAGCTGGGAAGAGGTGGAATGCCTCGGCTCCTGCGCCAACGCGCCGATGGCGCAGATCGGCAAGGATTACTACGAGGATCTGACCGCCGAGAAGCTGACGGAGATCCTTGATAAACTTGCGGCGGGCGAGGTGCCGGCACCGGGGCCGCAGAACGGGCGCTTTGCATCGGAACCGCTGGGCGGGCCGGTGGTGCTGACCGACCATGTCGAAGGCCGGATGGATCACAACGCCTCGGTCGAGCTGGCGCTTGCCATCGGCGATACGGTGAAACGCATCGACGGCACCGAGGTGCCGCTGCGCACGCCGTGGCGCGATCGCAGCCACGAAAAGGGCGACGCCGAACCGGATCTGCACACGCCGCAGCTGTCCGAAGGGGCGCCAGCAGATGAGACCGGCATCGACAAGCGCGAAGCGCCGGTGGAAAACGCGACCAAGGTCGAAAACCCGGCGGAGGGCGATAAAGGGTAGAAAGGGCTACCTTGCCGCCCGAGGGGCGGCTGCAACCCGGGGGGAGACAGGAACATGGGCAAAGCTTCGATGAACGCAGCAAACAGCAAGAACACCTATATTGCCGCCGGCATCGCCGGTGCGCTGGTGTTTCTGTTCGGGATCGCCAGCAAGGGATTTTTCGCGGCATTGCTGCTGGGTCTGATCGCCGCGCTGCTGCTGGGGGCGCTGCTGGTCTGGCTGGGAGCGCCGGTGCCACAGCTGACCGCGCTCAAGCCCTCGCCGATTCCGGCGCCCAAGGTTACGCCGCAGGCGCCGGTTGCCCAAGAGCCCGCGTCTGACCCGGTCATTGCCCCCGATGTGGCGGCGCCGGCCTCGGTGGCAGAAAAGCCCGCCGAGGCCCCGCTGATCACGGCAAGCAAGCCGCTTGCGGGCGAGCAGGAGCTCGCCAGCCGCAAGGGCAGCTGGCGTTACGAGGCGGTGGCAGATGAGCAGCGCCCCGAAGCGCGCGACAGGCCGGCGGGCGGCGCTGACGATCTGCGCCAGATCAAGGGCATCGGCCCGGCGCTCGAAGCGCAACTGAACGAACTGGGGGTCTGGAGCTTTGAGCAGATCGCCGAATGGAACGCACCGGAAATTGCCTGGATGGATGACAATCTGAAGGGCTTCCGGGGCAGGGTGTCGCGCGATGACTGGGTCGGGCAGGCGAGGACGCTTGCGTCCGGCGCCCGGACTGGCGCCTCGTAGGGTTTGGAAAAGGGCGGCGTCTGCAAAGGCGCCGCAAGGCGAACGAATGACCGGCAAGGACCGACATAACCGGCAAGGGCGCGTGATCGCGCTGCTGATCGCCGGAACCGGCCTTGCCTGGATCGCCGCCACAGTGGCGGGCGATCTGCTGGGCTGGACCCAGCGCACACGGGCTTTCTTTGATCTGGCGGCGCTCGCCGGGTTCGGGACGGCGATTTGGATGATCTACGGGCTCTGGCGTGCGCGCCAGAAGGACCGCTCGAACGAGGAGTGATGCGATGCTGAAGGACGAGGACCGCATTTTCACCAACCTGTACGGCATGCATGACCGCTCGCTCGCGGGCGCGAAAATGCGTGGCCATTGGGATGGGACGGCACAGATCATCGGCAAGGGCCGCGACTGGATCATCGACGAGATGAAAGCCAGCGGTCTGCGCGGACGCGGCGGCGCGGGCTTCCCGACCGGGCTCAAATGGTCGTTCATGCCCAAGGAATCCGACGGTCGCCCGGCCTATCTGGTGATCAACGCCGACGAATCCGAGCCCGCGACCTGCAAGGACCGCGAGATCATGCGCCACGATCCGCACACGCTGATCGAGGGCGCGCTGATCGCCAGCTTCGCGATGCAGGCGCATACGTCGTATATCTATATCCGCGGCGAATATATCCGCGAGAAAGAGGCGCTGCAGGCGGCGATCGACGAATGCTATGACGCCGGGCTTCTGGGCAAGAACGCCGCCGGGTCGGGCTGGGATTTCGATCTGTATCTGCATCACGGCGCCGGGGCCTATATCTGCGGCGAGGAAACCTCGTTGCTGGAAAGCCTTGAAGGCAAGAAGGGCATGCCCCGGATGAAGCCGCCATTCCCGGCGGGATCGGGGCTTTACGGGTGCCCGACCACGGTGAACAATGTTGAATCCATCGCCGTCTGCCCGACCATCCTGCGGCGCGGCGCATCGTGGTTCTCGGGCTTCGGGCGCAAGAACAACTCGGGCACCAAGCTGATGGCGCTGACCGGCCACGTCAACACCCCCTCGGTGTTCGAGGAAGAGATGTCGATGTCGGTGCGCGAGATCATCGAAAAGCATGGCGGCGGTGTGCGCGGCGGCTGGGACAATCTCAAGGCGATCATCCCCGGCGGGGCGTCCTGTCCGGTGCTGCCGAAGGCCTCGCTCGAAGACGCGATCTTTGATTTCGACTGGATGCGCGAGAACAAGTCGTCCTTTGGCACCGGCTGCATGATCGTCATGGATCAGAATACCGATGTGATCAAAGCCGTGTGGCGGCTGTCCAAGTTCTTCAAGCATGAAAGCTGCGGTCAGTGTACGCCTTGCCGCGAGGGCACCGGCTGGATGATGCGGGTGATGGATCGTCTGGTGACCGGGGAGGCCGAGGTCGAGGAAATCGACATGCTGCTCGACGTGACCAAGCAGGTCGAAGGCCACACGATCTGCGCGCTTGGCGATGCGGCGGCCTGGCCGATTCAGGGTCTGATCCGGCATTTCCGCAACGAGATCGAAGACCGCATCAAATACAAGAAGACCGGCCGCGTCAGCGCCGTGGCTGCCGAGTGAGGGGCGCCGTGCGACAGACACGCATCTTGCGGATCACTCTGGCGGCGCTGCTGCTCTCGGGGCTTGCGGCCTGCTCCAGCAAGACCGGCATCGAATATGGCGGCGTCACCTTCGACGGTAAGGTCAAGGCGAGCAAGGCCGATCGGTCGCAATTCGTGTCCACCGGCGGGCCGGTCAGCGCCTCGATCGACGGGGCAAGCAGCGCGGCGCGTTATCAGGGTACGGTCTATTGCATGTCCTATCTCGGCACGTCGGACATCGACTGGCAGATCGGGCCGGACACGCCGCAGGGCCAATTGCCGATCGACGACAACAGAGTGGTGTTTCAGGGGCGGTGCGTCGAGTGAGCAAAAGCCTGCATATCGCCGCGCGCTCGCGGGGGCGTGACTGGAAGGCCGGGGCCGGTCGGCGCAGGGTGTGCGGCACCGGGGGCGTTGCCCTCGCCAGCAACCGGAGAGAGACCATGACCCGACTGTTTGCCACTGCTTCGCTGATCTGTCTGGCCGCGCTGCCCGCCACCGGGCAGGCGCGCCCCACGACGCTGGGCGAGGTCGATGAAATACATCGCGGCCTTCTGGCCGTTGGCATCGCCGATGAGATCCGCAATGTCTGCGACGACATCGACGCGCGGATGATCACTGCCTTTGCCTATCTGGCATCGCTGAAGGACTCGGCGCGCGCGCAGGGTTTCAGCGATGACGAGATCGACGATTACGTCACCTCGAAGGACGAGAAGCGCAGGTATCGCGCCGAGGGCGAGGCCTGGCTGACATCCAGAGGGGTTACGCTTGGCGAGGCAGAGGGTTACTGCCGCGTCGGGCTTGAAGAAATCGAGAAGGGCACGCAGATCGGCGTGCTTCTCAGGGCGAAATGAGGCGGGCTGTCCGAGCCTGCGCCGCGTCGGGCCAAAGGGCCCCGGGGAAATTCTGTTGGGAAGATGCCAATGACTGACCTGCGCAAGATCATCATCGACGGGGCCGAAATCGAGGTCGACCCCGCCATGACGCTGATCCAGGCCTGCGAAGAAGCCGGGATCGAAGTGCCGCGCTTTTGCTATCACGAGCGCCTGTCGATCGCGGGCAACTGCCGCATGTGCCTAGTCGAGGTGGTGGGCGGACCGCCCAAGCCCGCGGCAAGCTGCGCCATGCAGGTGCGCGATCTGCGCCCCGGCCCGGAAGGCGCGCCGCCGGTGATCAAGACCAACTCGCCGATGGTCAAGAAGGCCCGCGAGGGGGTGATGGAGTTCCTGCTCATCAACCACCCGCTCGACTGCCCGATCTGCGATCAGGGCGGCGAATGCGATCTTCAGGATCAGGCCGTCGCTTACGGCGTTGATTTCTCGCGCTTCCGCGAGGCGAAGCGGGCGTCGGACGATCTTGATCTTGGGCCGCTGGTCGAAACCCACATGACGCGCTGCATTTCCTGCACCCGCTGCGTGCGCTTCACCACCGAGGTTGCCGGGATTTCCCAGATGGGTCAGACCGGGCGCGGCGAAGATGCCGAGATCACCAGCTACCTGAACCAGACGCTGGATTCCAACATTCAGGGCAACATCATCGATCTGTGCCCGGTGGGCGCGCTGGTGTCCAAACCCTATGCCTTTACCGCCCGCCCGTGGGAGCTCACCAAGACCGAATCCATCGATGTGATGGATGCGCTTGGCTCGAACATCCGGGTCGATACGAAGGGGCGCGAAGTCATGCGCTTCCTGCCGCGCAACCATGATGGCATCAACGAGGAATGGCTGTCGGACAAGTCGCGCTTTGTCTGGGACGGTCTGCGCCGCCAGCGGCTCGACAAGCCGTATATCCGCAAGAATGGCAAGCTCACCCCGGCGACATGGCCCGAGGCGCTGGCGCTGGTTGCCGACAAGCTCAAGGGCGCGTCCAAGGTGGCTGGCCTTGTCGGTGATCTGGCCCCGGTGGAGGCGATCTATTCGCTGAAGACGCTCCTCGATGGGCTGGGCGGCAGCATCGAATGCCGCACCGATGGCGCAAAGCTGCCTGCCGGAAATCGGTCGGGATATGTCGGCACCGCCAGCATCGAAGATCTTGACCATGCGGCCTTCATCCAGCTGATCGGCACCAACCCGCGCGAGGAAGCGCCGGTGCTCAATGCGCGGATCCGCAAGGCATGGCTGGCCGGGGCCCAGATCGGGCTGGTCGGTGAAGCGGTCGATCTGACCTATGACTACGCCCATGTCGGCACCGACCGCGCGGCGCTGTCCTCGCTGCTGGATGCGGATCACGGCGCGGTGCTGGACGCACCGTCGGTGGTCATCGTCGGGCAGGGGGCGTTGCAGGAAGCTGATGGCGCGGCGGTTCTGGCTGCGGCGATGCAGCTGGCGAGCGATACGCACAGCAAGCTGATGGTGCTGCACACCGCTGCCAGCCGCGTCGGGGCGCTGGACGTTGGCGCTGTCACCGAGGGCGGCTTGCCTGCCGCCATCGAGGGCGCCGATGTGATCTGGTCGCTGGGCGCGGACGAGGTGGAAATCGCTGGGGGCGCAAGCAGCGACGCGGTGGCGCAGGACGAGGGCGCCTTTGTGATCTATCAAGGCAGCCACGGCGACCGGGGCGCACACCGCGCCGATGTCATCCTGCCGGGCGCGGCCTATACCGAGGAAAACGGCCTGTTCGTGAACACCGAAGGCCGCCCGCAGCTGGCGATGCGCGCCTGTTTCGCGCCGGGTGAGGCCAAGGAAAACTGGGCGATCCTGCGGGCGCTGTCTGCCGAAATCGGCGCGACGCTGCCGTGGGACAGTCTGGCACAGCTGCGCCAGAAGCTGGTGGCGCAGGTGCCGCATCTTGGCAAGATCGACGAGGTGGCGCAAAACGACTGGACGCCGACCGAGACCGGCAGCCTTGGCGAGGCCTCGTTCCGCTACGCGATCAGGGATCACTGGCTGACCAACCCGATCGCCCGGTCCAGCGTGCTGATGGCAGAGCTGTCGGCGAACCAGAAAGCCCGTCGTAGCGCGCCGCTGGCGGCAGAATGAACCGGATGCGTCTCCTCCCCTTTGCGGCGCTGGTCGTGCTTTCAGGCTGCGAGGCAAGCTCGCGGCAGGAAATGCCGTTCATGCCGCAATATGAGGGGGTCGAGACGCGGCTTCTGGACGGGGATCTGGTAAGTTTCCTCGTGCAAATGCGCGGCGCCCGCGATACCGGCGACGTTGAGGATTATGCGAATTGCGTCGCGGCGCAATACGCGCTTATTCGCGGATATGGATTCGCCCGGCATCTGCGCACGAATGTGGCGCAAGAGGGTGGTCTCTGGCGCGGAGATGCTGTTTATACGATCTCGGCGGCGCTGCCCCGAGGGCTCAAGACCATCGACGCCGAAGTCGTCGCTCTGGCCTGTGCCGAGAACGGAATACCGATGGTGTGAGGGACACTTGATGGCAAATTTCTTTGCAACCCCATTCGGGACATTCGTGATCATCCTCGCCCAGTGCGTGGCCGTGCTGGCATTCGTGATGATCTCGTTGCTGTTCCTGGTCTATGGCGACCGAAAGATCTGGGCCGCCGTGCAGATGCGCCGGGGCCCCAACGTGGTCGGGATCTTTGGGATCCTGCAATCGGTGGCGGACGCGCTCAAGTACGTGCTCAAGGAAGTGGTGATCCCGGCGGGCTCTGACAAGGCCGTGTTCATCATGGCGCCGCTGGTTTCCTTTGTCTGCGCGATGATCGCATGGGCGGTGATCCCGTTCAACGAGGGCTGGGTTCTGGCCGATATCAACGTCGCCATCCTGTATGTCTTTGCGATTTCCTCGCTTGAGGTTTACGGGGTGATCATGGGGGGCTGGGCGTCGAACTCGAAATACCCGTTCCTCGGCTCGCTGCGCTCGGCAGCACAGATGATCTCTTATGAGGTCAGCATCGGTCTGATCATCATCGGCGTGATCATCTCGACCGGTTCGATGAATTTCAGCGCCATCGTACAGGCGCAGGACACCGGCTGGGGGTTCTTTGGCTGGTATTGGCTGCCGCATTTCCCGATGGTGTTTTTGTTCTTCATCTCGGCGCTGGCCGAAACCAACCGCCCGCCCTTCGACCTTCCCGAAGCGGAATCCGAACTGGTCGCGGGCTATCAGGTGGAATATTCGGCAACGCCCTTCCTGCTGTTCATGGCGGGCGAATACATCGCCATCTTCCTGATGTGCGCGCTGACCTCGCTGCTGTTCTTCGGCGGCTGGCTGTCGCCGATCCCCGGCCTGCCGGATGGCGTGCTGTGGATGGTCGGCAAGATGGCGTTCTTCTTCTTCCTCTTCGCGATGGTGAAGGCGATCACCCCGCGCTACCGCTACGACCAGCTGATGCGGCTTGGCTGGAAGGTGTTCCTTCCGTTCAGCCTCATCTGGGTGGTCTTCACCGCATTTGCCGCAAGGTTCGACTGGTTCTGGGGGCTGTTCGCCCGCTGGACGACCGGAGTATAAAGCATGACCCAGATCGATTATGGCCGCGCCGCGAAATACTTCCTGCTGGTGGATTTCATCAAGGGTTTCGGCCTTGGACTGAAGTATTTCTTCGCGCCCAAGCCGACGCTGAACTACCCGCATGAAAAGGGCTATCTCTCGCCCCGGTTCCGCGGCGAACATGCGCTGCGCCGTTATCCCAACGGCGAGGAACGCTGCATCGCCTGCAAGCTGTGCGAGGCGATCTGCCCGGCGCAGGCCATCACCATCGACGCCGAGCCGCGCGACGATGGCTCGCGCCGTACCACGCGCTATGACATCGACATGACGAAATGCATCTACTGCGGCTTCTGTCAGGAAGCCTGCCCGGTGGATGCCATCGTCGAAGGTCCGAATTTCGAGTTTTCCACCGAGACTCGCGAAGAGCTGTTCTACGACAAGACCAAGCTGCTGGAAAACGGCGACCGCTGGGAAGCCGAAATCGCGCGGAACCTTGAACTGGATGCGCCTTACCGATGAGCCAGGGGGAGTTGCAGATGGCGCTGTCTGGCGGGATGCCCGCCATGGTCAACGCGCTCGACGCGGCGATTGAGGTCTGCAAGACCGAGGAGGACGGGGCATGAGCGACGCCAAGACACCATTCGA
Source organism: Salipiger sp. 1_MG-2023 (assembly GCF_030547555.1). Taxonomy (NCBI): domain Bacteria; kingdom Pseudomonadati; phylum Pseudomonadota; class Alphaproteobacteria; order Rhodobacterales; family Roseobacteraceae; genus Salipiger; species Salipiger sp. 1_MG-2023. The sequence goes on from NZ_JAUOQN010000007.1 coordinate 60,410, forward strand.
ACTGATGATGCAGCAGGCGCAGGAAATGGCCAAGGCCTTCAACCCCGCGCTCGAGAACTTTTCGCCCAAGGGTTATGAAAAGCTCTGGCCGACCATGCCCAAGGACATGATGGAGTTCTGGTTCGGCAAGGGCATGTCGAAAGACGGGCTGGATGCCAAGACCCGGTTGATGCTGACGCTGGCGGGGCTGACCATGCAGGGCGCGCAGGCCGACACCCCGGTGCGCATGACCGTGCGCCACCTGATCGAGGCGGGCGCCACCAAGGACGAGATCGCCGAGACCATCGCGCATATGTCGATGTTTGCCGGCATACCCGCCATGACCCGCGCCATGGAACTGGCGCGCGAGGTCATGGAAGACACAAAGGATGACGAAGCATGATGGTTTTCGCCTTCTACCTGTTTGCCCTCTGCGCCATCGTGGGTGGGCTGTTCACCGTCATCAGCCGCAACCCGGTGCATTCGGTGCTGTGGTTGATCCTCGCCTTTCTCAGCTCGGCTGGGCTGTTCGTGCTGCTGGGTGCGGAATTCGTGGCGATGCTGCTGGTGATCGTCTACGTCGGCGCGGTGGCGGTGCTGTTCCTGTTCGTGGTGATGATGCTGGACGTCGACTTTGCCGAGCTCAAGGCGGGCATGGCGAAATACATGCCGCTGGCGCTGCTGATCGGCCTAGTGTTCCTGATGGAACTGGGCATGGCCTTTGGCGCGTGGGAAACCAGCGAACTGGCGGCCAGTCAGCTGAGCGCACCGGCGCCGGCGGGGGTGCAGAACACCGCCGCGCTGGGGATGCTGGTCTATGACCGCTACTTCCTTGCCTTCCAGCTGTCGGGGCTGATCCTGCTGGTTGCGATGATCGGGGCCATCGTGCTGACGCTGCGCCACCGCAAGGATGTGAAACGCCAGAATGTGCTGGCGCAGATGTACCGCGACCCCGCCAAGGCGATGGAGCTGCGCGACGTGAAACCGGGGCAGGGGCTGTAGGCCCTTACCCGACCTGATTGGCGGGGCGACCCGCACGCAAGACCAATCGCCCCGGGGGAACCGGGGCAGGAAGAGGGACAGCGATGAGCAAAGCCAGCTGGACAGCCATCTTTATCGCGGGCATTCGGCCTGCCGTCCTGAGGACGCAGGCCGGGGAGGGCCGCACATGATCGGGCTCGAGCATTACCTTACCGTTGCGGCGGTGCTGTTTGTGATCGGCATCTTCGGGATCTTCCTGAACCGCAAGAACGTGATCATCCTGCTGATGAGCATCGAATTGATCCTGCTGTCGGTGAACATCAATTTCGTCGCCTTCTCGTCCTATCTGGGCGATCTGGCGGGGCAGGTGTTCACGCTGTTCGTCCTGACGGTGGCGGCGGCAGAGGCGGCCATCGGGCTTGCGATCCTCGTCTGCTTCTTCCGCAACCGCGGCAGCATCGCCGTGGAAGACGTCAACGTGATGAAAGGCTGACCCGCCATGGTGACGATCATTCTCTTCGCGCCGCTGGTGGGCGCGCTTCTCGCTGGCTTCGGCTGGAGGCTGATGGGCGAGAAAGCCGCGCAGTGGACCACCACGGGCCTGCTGTTCCTTGCGGCCTTGCTGTCCTGGGTGACCTTCCTGACCCTTGGCGATGCCTACACCGTCACGCTGTTCCGCTTCATTGAATCGGGCACGCTCAGCACCGACTGGGCGATCCGGGTCGACCGGCTGACGGCGATCATGCTGATTGTGGTCACCACGGTCTCGGCGCTCGTGCATCTGTATAGCTTCGGCTACATGGCGCATGACCCGCAGTTCGAGCACACGCCTTACCGGGCGCGCTTCTTTGCGTATCTGTCGCTGTTCACCTTCGCCATGCTGTCACTGGTGACGGCGGACAATCTTGTGCAGATGTTCTTTGGCTGGGAAGGCGTGGGCCTCGCGTCCTATCTGCTGATCGGCTTTTACTACAAGAAGCCAAGCGCCAATGCCGCCGCGATCAAGGCTTTTGTGGTCAACCGGGTTGGCGACTTCGGCTTTGCGCTGGGGATCTTCGGGCTGTTCTACCTGACCGACAGCATCCAGTTCGACACCATCTTCAACGAGGTGCCCCGCATCGCAGAAACCCAGCTGCATTTCCTGTGGCGCGACTGGAACGCGGCGAACCTGCTGGCTTTCCTGCTGTTCATCGGCGCGATGGGCAAATCGGCGCAGCTGTTCCTGCACACATGGCTGCCCGATGCGATGGAAGGTCCGACCCCGGTGTCGGCGCTGATCCACGCGGCCACCATGGTGACGGCGGGGGTTTTCCTTGTCTGCCGCATGTCGCCGCTGATGGAATTCGCACCGCAAGCGACGGCCTTCATCACCTTCCTTGGCGCAACCACGGCATTCTTTGCCGCCACGGTCGGCCTTGTGCAGAATGACATCAAGCGGGTGATCGCCTATTCGACCTGCTCGCAGCTCGGCTACATGTTCGTGGCGGCGGGCGTCGGGGTGTATTCGGTGGCGATGTTCCACCTGCTGACCCACGCTTTTTTCAAGGCGATGCTGTTCCTTGGCGCTGGCTCGGTGATCCACGCCATGCATCACGAGCAGGACATGCGCAACTACGGCGCGCTCAAGCACAAGATCCCGATGACCTATTGGGCGATGATGATCGGCACGCTGGCGATCACCGGCGTCGGCATTCCGCTGACCGGCTGGTTCGGCTTTGCTGGCTTCGTGTCCAAGGATGCGATCATCGAAAGCGCATGGGCGGGCACCGGGGGCGGCTATGCCTTCTGGATGCTGGTTGTCGCGGCGCTGTTCACCAGCTTCTACAGCTGGCGGCTGATGTTCCTGACCTTCTTCGGCAAGGCGCGCGGCGACAAGCATACCCATGACCATGCGCATGAATCGCCCAAGGTCATGCTGATCCCGCTGGGGGTTCTGGCGATCGGAGCGGTGTTCTCGGGGATGGTGTTCTACTCGGTGTTTTTCGGCAACCACGACAAGGTGCTGAGCTTCTTTGGAATGCCTGCGCATCACGCCGAAGCCTCTGAAAGCCACGGCGAACCTGTTGCGGACGATCATGCGGCTGACACTGCAACCGAAGACCATGGCACTGCAACGGCAGAGGGCCACGCTGCCACGGGGCTGGAGTATGGTGCGATCTACATGTCGCCCGAGAACAACGTCATGGACGAGGCCCACCACGCCCCGGTCTGGGTCAAGCTCTCGCCCTTTGTTGCCATGGTTATCGGTTTCGCCGTCGCTTACCTGTTCTACATTGTGAACCCGACGCTGCCGCGTCGGCTCGCCGAGAACCAGCGCCCGCTGTACCTGTTCCTGCTGAACAAATGGTATTTCGATGAGGCTTATGACTTCCTCTTCGTCCGGCCGCTTCGGGCGCTTGGGCGGATCTTCTGGAAACGTGGCGATGGCAATGTCATCGACGGCTCGATCAACGGGATCGCCATGGGGATCATACCCTTCTTTACCAAACTGGCGGGGCGCGCACAGTCCGGCTACATCTTCACCTATGCCTTTGCCATGGTGATCGGGATCGCGATCCTGGTGACCTGGATGTCGATCCTCGGAGGGGCCCACTGATGGACAACCTTCTTTCCATCGTTACCTTCCTGCCCGCGCTGGCGGCGCTGATCCTTGCGCTGTTCCTGCGCGGCGCAGACGAGGCGGCGCAGAACAACGCCAAGTGGCTCGCGATGATCGCGACCTCGGCCACCTTCCTGATCTCGCTGTTCATCCTCTTCCAGTTCGACAGCTCGAACACCGGCTTCCAGATGGTCGAGCAGGGCGAGTGGATCATGGGGATGCAGTACAAGATGGGTGTGGATGGCATTTCGGTGCTGTTCGTCATGCTCACCACCTTTATGATGCCGCTGACCATCCTCGCGTCCTGGGGCGTGAAGAGCCGCGTCAAGGAATACATGATCGCCTTCCTGCTGCTGGAAACGCTGATGCTCGGCGTGTTCATGGCGCTGGATCTGGTGCTGTTCTACCTGTTCTTCGAGGCCGGCCTGATCCCGATGTTCCTGATCATCGGGATATGGGGCGGGGCGAACCGCATCTATGCCTCGTTCAAGTTCTTCCTCTATACCTTCCTCGGCTCGGTGCTGATGCTGGTTGCGATGGTGGCGATGTACGCCGATGCCGGAACCACCGACATCCCGATGCTGCTGGCGCATGAATTCAGCTTTGCCAGCTTCGACGTGCTGGGCATTCACGTCGTTGGTGGCTTGCAGACAATGCTGTGGCTGGCGTTCTTTGCCAGCTTCGCCGTCAAGATGCCGATGTGGCCGGTGCACACCTGGCTGCCCGATGCGCACGTTCAGGCGCCGACCGCCGGGTCGGTGGTGCTGGCGGCGATCCTGCTGAAGATGGGCGGCTATGGCTTCCTGCGCTTTTCGCTGCCGATGTTCCCGATCGGCTCCGAGGTGCTGGCGCCGCTGGTGTTTTGGATGAGCGCCATCGCCATCGTCTACACCTCGTTGGTGGCGCTGGTGCAGGAAGACATGAAGAAACTGATTGCCTATTCGTCGGTGGCGCATATGGGCTATGTCACCATGGGCATCTTTGCCGCCAACCAGCAGGGCGTTGACGGGGCGATCTTTCAGATGCTCAGCCACGGCTTCATCTCTGGCGCGCTGTTCCTGTGTGTGGGCGTGATCTACGACCGGATGCACACCCGCGAGATCGACGCCTATGGCGGCCTCGTGAACCGGATGCCGGCCTATGCGCTGATCTTCATGTTCTTCACCATGTCCAATGTCGGCCTGCCGGGCACTTCGGGCTTTGTCGGGGAATTCCTGACACTGATGGGGATCTTTCAGGTCAACACATGGGTGGCGATGGTCGCGGCCTCGGGGGTGATCTTTTCGGCGGCCTATGCGCTGTATCTGTATCGCCGCGTGGTGATGGGCGATCTGATCAAGGAAAGCCTCAAGACCATTCAAGACATGACAACGCGCGAGCGCTGGATCTTTGCCCCGCTCGTGGTCATGACGCTGTGGCTTGGGGTCTACCCGGCGGCGGCGCTAGACATCATCGGGCCCTCGGTCGAGGCGCTTGTCGGAAATTATGAAACGGCCGTGGCGGCCGCCGATCTTGGCGGACCCGCAGTTGCCGAAGCCAATCACTGAGGGGGCGGGACATGATCTCGGCTGATCTGAACACCATCCTACCAGAGATCGTGCTGTCGGTCTTTGCCATGCTCGCCCTGCTGGGCGCGGTCTATACAGGCAAGGACAAGATGGCCTCGCTGCTGGTCTGGGCCAGCGCGGCGCTGCTGCTGGTCATGGCGATCTGGATCGGGGCTTCGAACGCCCCGGCGCAGGCCGGTTTCGGCGGGATGTTCATCGACGATGCCTTCTCGCGCTTTGCCAAGGTGGTGATCCTGCTCTCCGCCTCGGCGGTGCTGGTGATGTCTGAAGGCTACATGAAGCGCTTCGGCATGCTGCGCTTCGAATACCCGGTGCTGGTGTTGCTGTCGGTTGTCGGCATGATGGTGATGGTGTCGTCGGGCGATCTCATCACGCTGTACATGGGGCTCGAACTGCAATCGCTGGCGCTGTATGTGGTCGCGGCGCTGCGCCGCGATAGCGAGCGTTCGACCGAGGCAGGCCTGAAGTATTTCGTGCTGGGCGCGCTGTCGTCGGGCCTGCTGCTGTATGGCGCATCGCTGACCTATGGCTATTCGGGCACCACGCTGTTTTCCGGCATCATCGCCGCAGCGCATGGCGATCACCTGTCCTTGGGCCTGCTGATCGGCCTTGTGATGATGCTGTCGGGGCTTGCCTTCAAGGTGTCGGCGGTGCCGTTCCACATGTGGACGCCGGACGTCTACGAGGGCTCGCCGACCCCGGTCACAGCCTTCTTTGCCACCGCGCCCAAGGTGGCGGCGATGGGGCTGCTGGCGCGGCTGATGTTCGACGCTTTCGGCGGTGTGATCTCTGACTGGAGTCAGGTGATCGCGGTGCTTTCGCTGCTGTCGATGTTCCTTGGCTCGATCGCGGCGATCGGTCAGAAGGACATCAAGCGGCTGATGGCCTATTCGTCGATCACCCATATGGGCTTTGCGCTGATGGGCCTTGCCGCGGGCACCGAGCTGGGCGTGCAGGCGATGCTGGTCTACATGGCGATCTATGTCACCATGAACATCGGCGTCTTTGCCTTCATCCTGTCGCTGAGCCGCGACGGTGCGCCGGTGACCGACATCGACTCGCTGGGCCTGTATTCGAAGAAAGAGCCGGGCCGGGCGCTGGCGATGCTGGTGCTGCTGTTCAGCCTTGCGGGGGTGCCGCCGCTGGTGGGCTTCTTTGGCAAGCTTTACGTGCTGCGCGCCGCCTATGATGGCGGGCTGGCATGGCTGGCGGTTGCGGGCGTCATTGCCTCGGTGATCGGGGCGTTCTACTACCTGCGCATCGTCTACCTGATGTATTTCGGCGAAGACCGGACAGACAGCATCGACGCGGGCGGCTCGCCCGTGCTGTGGGGGCTGCTGATGGCGTCGGCGCTGATCATGGTGGTTGGCGTGGTGAACCTGTTCGGGGTCGAGGCGGCGGCGTCGATGGCAGCATCGGTGCTGGTGCGCTGAACGGATTGACTAGAGCAATCAGAAGGGCGGCGCGCCATGCTGTGCGCCGCTCTTTTTGAATGGGGCAAGGGCTGCGCTTGCGTGAAGAAGAAAGGCGGGGCGCTTTGAACTGGCCTGCGGGATATGGTCGGCGGGTGCTGGCCGAAGTCGATAGCACCAACCTCGAGGCGCAACGGCTGGCGGGCACGCTGGCGGGGCCGGAATGGATCTGCGCGCTGCGTCAGACCGCCGGGCGCGGGCGACGCGGGCGGCCATGGGCCAACCCTGAGGGCAATTTTTCCGCAACGCTGGTTCTGATGCCGCGCGAAGAGCCACGGGTGGTTGCCTTGCGCTCTTTCGTGGCGTCGCTGGCACTGTTTGATGCCTTTGCGGCGGTCACGGGGCGGGTCGACGGGCTGGCGCTGAAATGGCCCAATGACGTATTGCTGAACGGCGGCAAGGTGGCGGGCATTCTGCTCGAAGGCATGGGCGGGCGCGGCGCGGCGCATCTGGCCATCGGCATCGGCGTGAACCTTGTTCAAGCGCCCGGCGCGCAGCAGGTTGAACCCGGCGCGCTGCGCCCGGTGTCGCTGTTGTCGGAAACCGGCGTGCGGGTGAGTCAGGAAGAGTTTCTCGATCCGCTGGCCAGCGCCTTTGCCGCCCATGAGGCGCGCTTTGTGACCTATGGCTTTGCGCCGATCCGCGAGGCATGGCTGGCCCGCGCCGCGCGTCTGGGCGAGATCATCACCGCGCGCACCGGCACCGCCGAGATCACCGGCACATTCGAAACCGTGGACGAGGCGGGAAATCTCGTGCTGAAAACCGCAGCTGGGCGTCAGGCGATCCCGGCGGCCGACGTCTTTTTCTGAAGGGGGCGCAGATGCTTCTGGCCATCGACTGTGGCAACACCAACACTGTGTTCTCGATCTGGGACGGAACCAAGTTCCTCGCCACGTGGCGCACCTCGACCGAGCATCAGCGCACTGCCGATCAATATTACGTCTGGCTGTCGTCGCTGATGGGCTTTCAGAAGATCGATGCCCAGATCACCGACATGATCATCTCGTCGACGGTGCCACGCGTGGTGTTCAACCTGCGGGTGCTGGCGGATCGCTATTTCAACACGCGGCCCTATGTGGTGGGCAAGCCCGATTGCCGCCTGCCGGTGGCGGTGCGGGTCGATACCGGAACGGCAGTGGGGCCGGACCGGCTTGTCAACACCGTGGCGGGGTATGATCTGTATGGCGGCGATCTGATCGTGGTCGATTTCGGCACGGCCACCACCTTTGATGTGGTGGCCAGCGATGGGGCCTATGTCGGCGGCGTGATCGCACCGGGGGTGAATCTCAGCCTCGAGGCGCTGCATCTTGCTGCCGCCGCGCTTCCGCATGTGGACATTTCACGCCCACAGAGCGTAGTTGGCACCAACACCGTTGCTTGTATGCAATCGGGTATCTTCTGGGGCTATATCGGCCTCGTCCGTGAAATTTGCGACCGCATCAAGGCCGAACGGGCCCGTCCGATGAAGGTCATATCGACAGGTGGGCTGGCACCTCTTTTCCAGCAATCCGAAGATCTCTTCGACGAGTTTGTGGATGAACTCACGATGCATGGTCTCACAGTCATCCACGCATATAACAAGAGGCAGGAGTCCTCATGACAGATCGTATCATTTACCTCCCATTGGGCGGCGCCGGCGAGATCGGCATGAATTGCTATGTCTATGGCTATGGCAAACCGGGCGAAGAGCGGCTGATCGTTGTTGATCTTGGCGTTGCCTTCCCGGACATGGACACGACACCGGGCGTCGACATCATCTTTGCCGACATCGCATGGCTGGTTGCAAATCGCGACCGTATCGAGGCGGTGTTCATCACCCACGCTCACGAAGATCATATCGGCGCCGTCGGCCATTGCTTTGAAAAGCTTGGGGTGCGGATCTACGCGCGGGCGTTTACCGCCAACCTTGCGCGTCAGAAGCTGGCCGAATACGGGCTTGGCGAAGAAACCGTCAAGACCTGCTCGCCCTGGCCCGAGACCACCAAGGTCGGTCCGTTCGAGGTTGGCTTCCTGCCGATCTCGCATTCGATCCCCGAAAGCTCGGGGCTGGTGATCGACACGCCGCAGGGGCGGGTGATCCATTCGGGCGATTTCAAGCTCGACACCAACCCCATCGTCGGCGAGGCCTTTGACCCGGAACTTTGGGCCGAGGTGGCGTCCAAGGGCGTCAAGGCGCTGGTCTGCGACAGTACCAACGTGTTCTCGCCCAATCCCGGCCGGTCGGAATCGGATCTGGGCGACAACATCACAGCGCTGGTGGCCAGCGCGCCGCAGATGATGGTGGCAACCACCTTTGCCTCCAACGTGGCGCGGGTGAAAACGCTGGCCGAGGCGGGCGTGCGGGCCGGGCGCTCGGTCTGCCTGTTGGGCCGGGCGATGCGCCGGATGGTCGAGGCAGCGATCGAAACCGGCGTGCTGACCGATTTCCCCAAGGTGATTCAGGTCGAAGACGCGACTCAGATCCCGCGCGAGAACGTCATGCTGATCGTCACCGGCAGCCAGGGCGAACGGCGCGCCGCCTCTGCGCAGCTGTCGCGGGGCAAGTACAACGGCATCGAGCTCAAGGAAGGGGACATGTTCCTGTTCTCGTCCAAGACCATCCCCGGCAATGAGAAGGGCGTGATTCACATCATGAACAACTTCTCGGAAAAAGGGGTCGACGTGGTGGATGACAGCAACGGGCTGTATCACGTGTCGGGCCACGCCAACCGCCCCGATCTGGAACGCCTGCATGACATCGTGCAGCCGCAGATGGTTATCCCAATGCACGGCGAACATCGCCACCTGCGCGAACACGTCAAGCTGGCGCAAGCCAAGGGCCGCGCCGGGGTTCTGGCGGTGAACGGCATGATGATCGACCTGTCGGGCAACACGCCCACCGTCGCCGAATGGATCGACGCGGGGCGCACCTATCTGGATGGCAGCGTGCAGATCGGCGCCATGGATGGCATCGTGCGCGACCGTATCCGCATGGCGCTGAACGGGCATGTTCTGGTGACGGTGATCCTTGACGAGGATGACGAGCCGCTCGGCGAGCCGTGGTGCGAACTGATGGGCCTGCCCGAGACAGGGCGCAGCAATGCGCCGCTGAACGAGGTGCTCGAGGAAGACCTCAGCCAGTTCCTTGGCCGGGCCAAGGACAAGGTTCTGAGTGACGATGACAAGCTCGAAGAAGGCATGCGCCGCATCGTGCGCAACACCTCGCAGAACGAGATCGGCAAGAAGCCCGAAGTCACCATCGTCATCAGCCGTCTGAGCTAAGTCTGCAACAGGCAGATGCCAGGCAAGGGTGCCGCGCTGCGGCATCGTTGCCTTGGCGGCGGCGTGCATTAGGTTGCGTCCCATGAAGGTTGATTCCATGGCACAGCTGCCAGCGCTCGACGAGCTGATTGCCTGCCCCTCTTGCGACGCCCTGTATCTCGAGCGCGACGTCGCGCCGGGGGAAACCGCCTCGTGCCTGCGCTGCCACGCGGTGCTCGAGGCGCCGCGGCGCACGGCGATGACCCGGATCATTATGCTGGCGCTGGCGGCGATCATCCTGATGGTCGCGGCGATCTTCTTTCCGTTTCTCGAACTCGAGGTGGCGGGGCGCGCGCATCGTGCCTCGCTGCTGGATACGGTCCGGGCGTTCTCCAGCGGGTTGACGGCGCCGCTGACCGTGGGGATGGCGGCCCTGATCGTGATCCTGCCGCTGACGCGGTTCAGCGCGATCATCTATACGCTGGCGCCGATGGCCTTTGGCAACCACCCTTGGCCCCATGCGCAAAGCGCCTTTCGCATGGCCGAGGCGCTGCGGCCTTGGGCGATGGCCGAGGTGTTCATCGTCGGGGTCGCGGTGGCGCTGGTCAAGGTGGCAGGGCTGGCGCATCTGAGCCTTGGCCCGGCGTTCTGGGCCTTCGTGGGGCTGGTGATCGTCACCGTCCTGAAAGACAATTTCATGAGCAGGCTGACGGTATGGAAAACGCTGGACACGCGCCGCAAATTCTGACCGCGAAAGCGGCCGGGCTGGTGGGCTGCGTGCAATGCGGGCGCGTCCATCGACCGGGGGTGATGGTCTGTGACCGCTGCGGCGCGGCGATCGCGAGTCGCGACACCACCAGCGTGCAACGGGTCTGGGCGTGGCTATTCGCCGGGCTGGTTGTCTATGTGCCGGCCAACATCTACCCGATGCTGCGCACCACGGTGCTGGGCAAGACCTCTGAAAGCACCATCTTTGGCGGCGTGGTCGATCTGATGCACCATGGATCCTATGGCATCGCTGCAATCGTCTTTTTTGCCTCGATCATCATTCCCTGTTCGAAATTCGCCGCCATCGCCTTTCTTGCGCTGTCCGTACAACGCAAGGTGCGGATGTCGGCCGGGGCCCGCCACAAGCTTTACGAAGTGGTGGAATTCGTCGGCCGCTGGTCCATGATCGATGTTTTCGTGGTCGCAATCCTCGCCTCGCTGGTGCAGCTTGACTTTGCGGCCTCTATCAATCCCGGCATCGCGGCGGTCAGCTTTGCGGTGTCGGTTGCCTTTACAATGATCTCGGCAGAAAGCTTCGACTCGCGGCTGATCTGGGACGCAGACGAGGACGAACACCATGGCTGAACCACAACCGGCCGAGATGAAGATCGAAGGGCCGAAGCGCTCGTTCTGGCGCAATCTGTCACTGGCATGGCTGGTGCCCATCGGGGCGCTGGCGGTGACCATGGGGGTGGCGTGGCAGAGCTATGCCGAGCGCGGCACCGTGATCGAGATCCGGTTTGAAAATGCCGCCGGTGTGGTCCCCGAAGAGACAACCATCCATTATCGCGACGTGACCGTCGGGCTGGTGGAGAAGGTCGAATTCACCCCCGATCTCAGCTCGGTCGTGGTTACCGCGACGGTGGATGACGTGGTTGCCAGCGGGCTGACCTCGGATGCGCAGTTCTGGGTGGTGCGCCCCGAGGTCAGCGCCTCGGGCATTTCCGGCCTGTCGACGGTGCTCTCGGGTGTCTATATCGAGGCCGGGTTCGACCCCAAGGCCGAGGGGGACAGCGACGCGGTCCGCACCACCAGTTTCGAGGGGCTCGACTCTGCCCCGCTGGTCAAGCCCGGCATGAGAGGCACCCGCATCGTGCTGCGCGCCAAGAGCGGCTCGCAGCTCTCGGCGGGGGCTCCGATCTTTCATCAGGGTATCGAGGTTGGCCGCATCGAAGAGCCGCGCCTGATCGACAGTGGCAACGGCGTGATTGCCGATGCCTTCATCGACTCGCCCTATGACAAGCGGCTGACCACGGCGACCCGGTTCTGGGATACCTCCGGGTTCAACTTCAGCCTCGGTGCCGGCGGTTTCAATTTCTCGGTCGAAAGCCTTGCGTCGCTGATCCGCGGCGGGGTGAGCTTTGGCACGGTGTTCTCGGGCGGCAGCCCGGTGCCGTCGCGCTACGTGTTCGATCTGTTCGACGATGAGCAATCGGCGCAGGACAGCGTCTATTCCGACCTGACCGACAATGCCGTCACGCTCAGCGCCGCCTTTGATCAATCGGTCAGCGGGCTGAGCGTTGGTTCTCCGGTGACCTATAGCGGGCTGCGGGTCGGGCAGGTGCAGGCGCTTGGGGCCTTCATCGACGACAGCAGCGGCGAGCAGGAGGTCAAACTGCGCGCTTCGATCAGCATTGATCCGCGCGCCTTTGGGCTGGAAAGCGACACGCCGCAGGAAGACACGCTGGATTTCCTTGGCAACGAGATTGCAGACGGTCTGCGCGCCCGGCTTGCGTCCGAAGGGCTGTTCAGCACCGGCCTGATGATCGAGCTGATCACCGTGCCCAATGCCGAGGCGCCCTTTGCCTTTGATGCGGCGGATCCGCAAATCCCGTCGGTGGAATCCAACATCGCCGATCTGACCACCACGGCGCAGGGGGTTTTCAGCCGCATCGACAACCTGCCGATCGAAGAAATGATCGATCAGATCACCGCCACGCTTGGCTCGATCGAGCGGCTGGTGGGCAACGAGGATCTGCAAAAAGTGCCCGGCTCGGTCAACGGGCTGCTGGCCGATGCGCGCGGCGTCATCGGCTCTGAGGGTATCCAGACCCTGCCCGATGAACTGAGCGCCACGGTCAGCGAATTGCGCGGCATCGCCGAAGAGCTGCGCACCGCTGATCTGGTCGGCACGCTGACGCGCGCGCTCGATAGCGCGGCCAACGCGGCGGATACGGTCAACGCCATGGCGGGGGATCTCGAGGGCGCAACCTCGGAAATCCCGACGCTGGTGGCCGAAGCCCGCGCGCTGGTGCAAAAGGCCAACACGCTGCCGTTGGACAGCTTTGTCGCGCAGGCGACAGAGTTGCTGGACAGCGCCGATGCGCTGATCGACAGCGACGACACCCGCGCGTTGCCCGGCGCCTTGGCGCGGGCTCTGGACGAGGCGCAAGGTGCGCTGGCCGAATTGCGTCAGGGCGGGGTGGTCGAGAACACCAATGCGACGCTGGCCTCGGCCCGTGACGCGGCGGCGGCAATCGAGGAAGCGGCGGGCACGCTTCCGGCGCTGTCGCAGCGCATCGGCACGCTGGTTGCGCAAGCCGAGACCACGCTTGGCGGCTACGAAGCCAATTCGGATTTCAACCGCGAGACCGTCAACGCCCTGCGCGAAGTGCGCCAGGCGGCCGAAGCGCTGACCCGGCTTTCAAGACAGATCGAGCGCAACCCCAACTCCCTGCTTTTCGGACGGTGACACATATGCTTCGCTATATCCCCCTTGTGCTGGCGCTGGCCGCCTGCGGAACCGACCAGCGCTACCTGATCGACGCGCCCGAAGTCGCGGGCTCAGCCCGGGTGCGGGTTGCCACGCTTGAAGTACGAGAGGTGTCGCTTCCGTCTTATGCCGAGGCCTCCGAGATCCTGCTTGAAAACGCCGATGGCGGGCTGACCCCGGTCAAGAATGCGGTCTGGGCCGACGATCCTGTGCGCGCGGTGACGCTGGCGATTGCCGAGCAGGTCAGCGCGCGCTCCTCGGCCACCGCCGCGCCGGAACCGTGGCCGCTGGACGAAGACGCGCAGGCGGCGGTGTCGGTCACTGTGGCCAAGCTGGTGGCGCAGGCCAATGGGAGCCTGCGGATGAGCGGGCAATACGCGATCTCGTCCTATGATCGGGTTGTGGCGGAACGCATCGTGCCGTTCAGCATCGTTCAGCCGCTGGCATCGACCGGTCCCAATGACATCGCTGTCGCCACCGGCGCCGCCGTGTCAGAGCTGTCGTCGGACATCATTGCGACGCTGGGCCGCTAGGGCGGCTCAGCCGCGGCTGTCGGGAAGCGAGATATTGGCAACCTGCTCGGCGATCGGATCGGTCGTCAGCGGGTGCCGCTCGTCTTCGTAATCGGTGGTGTCGGTCACCTTTTCCCAACGCCCGCGCCGGTAGACTTCAAGCGCGCCGAACTGCGCCTTGTAGCCCATCTTGGTCGATCCGGGCACCCAGTAGCCAAGGTAGACATAGGGCAGCCCCGCCTCGCGCGCGATGGCGATGTGATCGAGGATCATCCATGTGCCAAGGCTCTTTTTCTGCAGATCGGGTTCGTAGAACGAATAGACCATCGACACGCCGTCATCCAGAACGTCGGTCAGGCAGACGGCCTTGAGCGGGCCGTCCTCGCCATCGGTGTATTCCACGACACGGCTGCGGATCGGCGTTTCCTCGATCATCGCGGCAAATTCAAAGATATCCATATCGGCCATGCCGCCATCGGCGTGCCGCGCGTCGAGATAGCGGCGGAACAGCGCATATTGATCCTCGGTCGCCCAGGGGCTGGAGGCGCGGCGATGCAGAGTGTCGTTGCGCTTCAGCGTGCGGCGCTGGCTTTTGGTCGGCTCGAATTGCCGCACGTCGATCCGGGCCGACAGGCAGGCGCTGCAATCGGAACAGGAGGGCCGGTACAGAACGTTCTGCGACCGTCGAAACCCCTGTTTCGACAGGCTGTCGTTCAGTTTCTCCGCCGTATCGCCCTGCAATGCCGTGAACAGCTTACGTTCCATCCGACCTGACAGGTACGGACAGGGTTGCGGGGCCGTGACGTAGAACTGAGGCGCGAGCGGTAGAGAATGGCGCATGGGCGTTCCGTTTCAGATTCCGTTACGGACGGTAGCAACGAATCGCAAGACCGCCAAGCCCCCGAAAAGGGGTGCTTGCGGACCCGGCATTGCTACGGCTTACTGTTATCGAAAGTCCTGAACGGATGATTTGCAAGCCCCGAGTTTGCTTTCTCACGGGGCTTTGCAGCCTGTCCGGTTTATGCACGCTTGTTGAGCGCGACGGTGCCAAGCACGAGGTCGGTCAGGCCCTGACCACGTTCGGTCGCGATCATGCAGACGATCGAGATCAGCTGCAGCGGGGCGATGGAGACCGAAACCGTATAGCCGACGGTGTGCATCAGCGCCTGCCCGAAATCGAGCCGCTCGCCGCGCCAGTCGCGAAATTCGATCGCCATGACGCGCATGCCCCATGTGGCAGAGCCATTTGCGATGGTGGCCACCCGGTAGCCGAAACTGATCACCATCCAGATCGCGAAAAAGATAAACGCCCCGAGAAAGGCGGTGAACAGCAGCGCCACAAGCACCAGCGCCGCGACGATGATCGTGTCGATCACCCAGGCCAGCCCGCGCTTGATTGCAACGCTGTCGTAAAACCCGCGCTGGGTCACCGGGTCGGGAAGGTGGGAGCGGCGGCTGTCGGCGTACATGTGCAGTCTATCCCTCTTGGTCAGAAAGAACATGGCCCCTGTGGTGGGGCCATGCAAGGTTGGCGATCAGGCGTCTTGCGCGCTGTCTTCACGTGCGGCGCGGGCCTTGCTGGCGCGGTCGTCCATGAACTGGTCGAACTCGGCCTTGTCACGGGCTTCGCGCAGACGCTGAAGGAAATCCTCGAAGCTTTTCTGCTCGTCTTCGAGACGGCGCAGCGTGTCTTCCTTGTAGGCGTCAAAGGCGGCGTTGCCCGACGAGCGCATGGCGCTCATGCCAGAGGAATAGCGCGCGGCGTAGCGGCTGGCGTGGCGGGATTTGCGGCAGGCAGAGGAGAACATGCGATTGCTCCAGATCATGTAGGCAAGAAGAAACAGGCCGATTGGCCAGAAGAAGATGAAGCCGAGCACCATGGCGACGATCCAAGCGGGCTTGCCGCGGTCGTCCAGCCAGGCCTCGGAGCGGCGCAGCCAGCCGGGGTTCCGGCTTTGGGCGGCGTATTCCTGTGCGGCGGCGGTCATGGGCGTTATCCTTTGTCTCTTGGCGTTGATGTGAATGCCTTTCACATGACTAGAGATCGGGATGCCGGGGCCTGCTTGCAAGGGGGTATGTGAATGTTTTTTACATTTACTTTTTAGTACGTTTTGAATCAGTGGCTTAGAATGGAATGGGCCGCTGTTCCTCGATCGCTTCCATGGCGAAATAGGATGTCACCGTCTCCAGTTCGATCTCTTCGATCAGGCGTTTGTAGACCAGATCATAGCTGTTCATGTCATGGGTGATGATCTTGAGAAGATAGTCGTAATCGCCGCCGATGCGGAAGAAATCGATGACATCGGGAATGGTCGAGACATGGCTGCGAAAGCGTTTCAGCCAGTCTGCCGAATGGTGCCGCGTCTTGATCATCACGAACACCACCAGCCCCGCGCCAAGCTGCGCGCGATCCAGCACCACGGTATGGTTGCGGATCACCCCGGCGGCGTCCAGTGCCTTGAGCCGGCGCCAGCAGGCATTTTGCGACAGGCCGACGCGGTCGGACAGGGCGCGTTGCGACTGCGATGCGTCGCGTTGCAGCTCGGCAAGGATGCGGCGATCTATATGATCTATCTTTAATGTCATTGTGTGGTCATACGATAGAATAATCCGGGTGTTAAGGGGTCAGATTGGGGAAGTTTTTTGATTATGCTGTGGCATGATGTGCCGAACAGCTGATTTGCAGGACACCACGCCATGGCCCCCCTCGACGACTTCGCCCATTCGCTTGACCGCCCGGATCTACCGGAGTGGCTGCAGGCCGGGCTGATCGGAGACAACGCCACCATCGACGGCCCGTTTGGACCCAAGCCGTTGATCTATGCCGATTATGTCGCCTCTGGCCGGGCGCTGGCGCAGGTCGAGGATTTCATCCGCGACCGCGTGCTGCCCTATTACGCCAACAGCCACACGCAGGCATCCTATTGCGGCGCGTTCACCACGAAACTGCGCGAGGCGGCGCGGGCGCAGATTGCCGATATGGTTGGCGCCGCGGCGGGCTATAGCGTCGTCTTTGCCGGTGCCGGGTCGACGGCGGGGCTCAACCGCTTGGTGATGCTGCTGGATCTTGCCGGAATCGCGGCGCGCGGCGGGCGGGCGGTTGTGCTTGTCGGCCCCTATGAACATCATTCCAACCTGCTGCCGTGGCGCGAAAGCGGCGCCGAAGTGATCGAGATCGCCGAAGCTGCGCAGGGCGGGCTCGACATGGCCGACCTCGAGGCGCAGCTGCGCGCCGCGCAGGGGGCCGAGATCATCGTCGGCACCTTCACCGCCGCATCGAACGTCACCGGCATTGTCACCGATACCGATGCGGTGACGCGGATGCTCAAGCGTCATGGCGCGCTGGCGATCTGGGACTATGGCTGCGCGGGGCCCTATACCCGGATGGACATGGCGCAGGGCAGCGATGCCCAGAAAGACGCCATCGTGCTGTCGCCGCACAAGTTTCCCGGCGGGCCGGGGGCGTCGGGGCTGATGATCCTGCGCGATGCCATTGCGCGCCGGTCAACGCCGACCTTGCCCGGCGGCGGCACGGTCAGCTTCGTCTCGCCTTGGGGGCATCGCTATTCGTCCAGCCTTGCTGACCGCGAGGAAGGCGGCACGCCCAATGTTCTGGGCGACATCCGCGCCTGCCTTGCGATGATGGTGAAACAGGCGCTCGGGCAGGATTGGCTCGATACCCGTCAGGCCGCGCTGCGGGCCAAGGCCGAGGCGGTCTGGAAAGGCAATCCGCATCTTGAACTGCTCGGGCAGCCGGGTGCGCAGGCGTTGCCGATCTTTTCGTTCCGGGTGCGCGACGGGCAGGGCGGGCTGGTGCATCACCAGTTCTTCACCCGGCTGCTGAGCGACGTCTACGGCATTCAGGCGCGTGGGGGTTGTGCTTGTGCGGGATCCTACGCGCACCGGTTGCTGGGGCTGGGGAAAGCCGAGTCCGACGAGACTTTCGCCCGGCTCGAACGCGGCGAAGAGACGGCCAAACCCGGCTGGGTCCGGCTCAACCTTTCGGCATTGATGAGCGATGCCAAGGTTGAAATTATCATCGCAGCGGTAGACAAGCTGGCACGCGAGGCCAACTCTTACGAGGCCTCTTATACCGCCGACCGGGCCACCGCTCGATTTGCGCCCGTGCCAGCCGAAAGCCTTGCCTCGTGAATCAAAATCCCATCGCCAACCGCACCTTCCGCACCCTGTTTGCGGCGCAGATCTGTTCGATCCTCGGGGTCGGTCTGCTGACGGTGGCGCTGTCGCTTGCGGCGTGGCGGATCGGCGGCGCCGAAGCTGGTGGCAAGGTGCTTGGCCTGCTGCTGGCGCTGAAGATGGTGGCCTATGTCGGGCTTGCGCCTTTTGCCGAGACGCTGCTGGCCCGTGTGCCGCGCAAGACGGCGATGGCGGGGCTTGATTTCGGGCGGATGCTGCTGCTGCTGCCGATGGTCTTTGTCACTGCCACATGGCAGATCGCGGCGCTGGCGTTTTTCTTTTTCGTGCTGGCCTCGGGGTTCACCCCGCTGTTCCAGTCGGTGATCCCCGACGTGCTGCCGGATGAGGCGCAATATACCCGCGCCTTGGCATGGTCGCGCATCGCCTATACGGCGGAATCGGTGCTTAGCCCGGTGATCGCGGCGGTGGTGCTGAAGATGGTCGCGCCGCAGGCGCTGTTCGTCTGCGCGGCGCTGTCCTTTGCCTGCTCTGTGCTCTTCCTGATGCTGACGCGGTTTCCCGAGAGGGGCACCATTGCGCGCAAGGGGCCGTTCATCCGGCGCGCGCTGCGCGGCATGGTGATTTATGCCAAGACCCCCCGGCTGCGCGGGCTGATCCTGCTCTCGCTTGGGCTATCTTTCAGCATGGCCTGGGTTCTGGTCAACACGGTGGTCTATGCGGGCGAGCGTCTTGGCGACGCGGATGAGTTCTATCCGGTCCTGATGGCGGGCTATGGCTTTGGCGCGGCGCTTGGCGCGGTTCTGGTGCCGCGCCTGTTGCGCCATGTCACCGAGCGGCGCGCGATTGCCGCCGGGGTGCTGGGCTTTGCCTGGCTGGGCGCGGTGTTCGCGCTTCTGCCAGCGCTGCCGATGGCGGGGCTGCTGTTGGTCTGGGGCGGCTTTGGCCTGACCTCGTCTCTGGCGCTGACGCCGGGCGGGCTGGTGATCACCCGCTCTGCCGCGCGCGAGGACCGCGCCGCGGTGTTCGCCGCGCAATTCTCGCTCAGCCACGCGGGCTGGCTGATCGCCTATCCGCTGGCGGGCAGTTTGGCGGCGCAGGCCGGGCTGGAATATGCGCTGTTGGTGTTGGCGGGGCTGTCGGTGTTGACATCCGTTATCGCGCTGTGCATCTGGCCGGCCCATGATCCGATCTCGCGTGCCCACGCGCACCCCGACCTGCCCGCCGATCACCCGCATCTGTCGGGGGGATCAAAGCGCCATGAACACGCCTATCACATAGACGATCTGCATCCATCTTGGGCAAAAGCTCACGTTTGATGCTGAAACGCGACAGGGTTTTACTGTAGGAAGATTCGTATGCAAACGAACGATACATATTCCATTGACGGGCAGGGGCTGGACGCGCTCGAGGCCCGCCTTCATGAAGATCTCGAATTTCTGTGCTATCCCGGCAAGGATTGGGTGCCCGCGCAGGACGGGGTGAGCGACGTTGTCATCATCGGTGGCGGCATGTGCGGCATGGTCGCCTGGCTCAACCTGACCGCGGGCGGCATCCGCCGCATCCGCGTGCTGGATCGCAACCCCGAAGGCTACGAGGGGCCGTGGCTCAACTACGCACGGATGCGCACGCTGCGCTCTCCGAAAACGCTGACCGGCCCGGCGGGCGGGCATGGTGCGCTGACCTTTCAGGCGTGGTTCCGCGCCCAGTTCGGCACGCAGGCATGGGAGACGCTCGACAAGATCCCGCGTCCGCAATGGATGGAGTACCTGCGCTGGTATCGCCGCGCGCTTGGCGTGCCGGTGGAAAACGGCGTGTCGGTGGAAAAGGTCGAACCGCAGGGCGATCTGCTGAAGCTGACGCTGGCGGGTGGCGACGAGATCCTGTGCCGCAAGCTGGTGTTTGCCACCGGGCGCGACGGCACCGGCGGGCCGAACATTCCCGGGTTTGTCGAGGGCATCGACCGCCGCTACTGGGCGCATAGCGCCGATGCCATCGATTTCGAAGCGCTGCGCGGCAAGCGCGTTGCGGTGATCGGGGTCGGGGCATCCGCCGTCGACAACGCCGCCGAGGCGCTGGAACATGGCGCCGCCGAGGTCCGCCATCTGATCCGCCGCAAGACCATGCCGACGGTCAACAAGATGATGGGCATCGGCTCGTTCGGGTTCACCGCCGGCTTTGGCGCGCTGCCCGATGAATGGCGCTGGCGCTTCATGCAGTACAGCCTGTCGACGCAGACCCCGTCTCCGCATGGATCGACGCTGCGGGTCAGCTGCCACGACAACGCCTATTTCCATTTCGGCAAGGCGACCGTGCGGGTCGAGGATCTCGGCACCGAGATCAAGATCCATTTCGCCGATGGCACGGCGCATGTCTGCGATTTCCTGATCCTTGGCACCGGATTTGTCATCGACCCGATGGCGCGAACCGAATTCGGACCGGTCGCGGGCGAGATCCTGCTGTGGCGTGACGTGTACACGCCGCCCGAAGACGAACAGAGCCGCGATCTGGGGAATTTCCCCTATCTGAACGACGACTTCACCTTTCGCGAAAAGTCCGAAGGCGCGGTGCCGTGGTTGCGCCATGTCTATTGCTTCAACTACGGCGCGTCGGCGTCGCTCGGCAAGGTGTCGGGCGATATTCCGGGCGTCTCCGAAGGCGCGTCGTGGCTTGCGAAATCCATGGCGGCGACGCTTTATTCCGAAGACCTTTCAACACATTGGCAGGCGATGCTAGACTACGAGACGCCCGAGCTCGACGGGTCCGAATGGACAGCGAGCGAGCTGCCGCAGACAACGAAGGAGAAGGTCGCGTGAGCATTTTCCAGACCACGGCCCTTGCCGCTGCCGGGATCGACACCGGCGCCGCAGCCGATGCCGCACAGACCCGTGCCAACATCATGAACGCCTCGCAAGCCGCTGAAGATGCGGTGATTTCTCCGCTTTACACCGGTGCGTTCAGCCATGAATTGCGCGCCGCGCTGGCCGCGCGCATCGCCGCGGCAGGCGGGGTGCCGGATCTGGCAGAACGCTACCTTGCCAAGGCCGGCGACATGGCCGCGCTGGCCGATCCGGCGTCCGATGGCGGCGATCTTGCCCATATCATCGACTTTGTCGACAGGGCGGCCAATGCCACCAAGGACATCGCCGCCAGCGATATCTCTGACCTGCAAGCCGCGGGCGTCGCTGATGCGGATATCGTGCGCCTGTGCGAGCTGGTCGCCTTTACCGCCTATCAGCTGCGCGTCGTTGCGGGGCTCAAGCTGATGAAAGGGGCCGCCGCATGAGCCGCATCATCCATAAATTCACCCGCACCGTTCCAACCTGGCAGCCGCGCGTCACCCCTGTGAACCTTGCGCAGGCCACGCCAGAGCAGCTCGAGGCGCTGTCGGTCACCCCGTCCAACACCAAGGTGTCCGATTACGTGCTGACGCTGGCGCATGATGTCGAAAGCCTCAAGGTGCGCTCGCCGCTGTTCAATGCGATCATGTATGACGCGGGTGGCATGAGCCGGGCCGAGCGCGAGCTGGGCGCCATTGGCGCGAGCATGGTCAACCGCTGCATCTATTGCGCCGCCGTGCACGCCGATCGCCACGCCAAGCTGGAAAAGGACACCGCCGTCACCGACGAGCTGTTCACCAAGGGCGAAAAAGCCGATCTTTCACCGCGCAACCGGGCGATTTTCGACTTTGCCCGCAAGCTGTCCGAAGCGCCGGTCGCGGCCACGCCCGAAGA
Source organism: Salipiger sp. 1_MG-2023 (assembly GCF_030547555.1). Classification (NCBI taxonomy): domain Bacteria; kingdom Pseudomonadati; phylum Pseudomonadota; class Alphaproteobacteria; order Rhodobacterales; family Roseobacteraceae; genus Salipiger; species Salipiger sp. 1_MG-2023. The sequence continues at coordinate 82,131 of NZ_JAUOQN010000007.1, forward strand.
CATGGCCACGCTGAAGGACGCCGGGCTGAGCGAGGAAGAGATCCTTGATCTGATCCTGTCCACCGCGCTGTTCGGCTGGGCAAACCGGCTGATGCATGTGCTGGGCGATCCGGTGCGCGAAGAGGTGAGCGCATGAGCAAGGTTGGTATCGCAGGCGCGGGGTCCATCGCCTTTGGCTCGGCGGCATTGCTGCATGTCAACGGCCATGATCCGATGCTGTGGTCGCCCTCGGGCGCCTCGACCGAGGGGCTGACAGAGCTGACCGCCACCGGCGCCATCGAGACCCGGTTCACCCCGCGTATCGCCGACAGTGCGCAGGCGCTGTGCGCGCAAAACGATGCGCTGCTGATCGCGCTGCCGGGCTATGGCCACAAGGCGGTGTTCGACGCGCTTGCCCCGCATATCCGCGACGGCCAGCATGTGATCATCAGCAGCCACGCCAGCCTTGGCGCGATCTATCTGGCGCAGCTGCTGGAGGCGCGCGGCATCGCGGCGCCGATCACCGCATGGGGCACCACCGCCGTCACCGGGCGGCGTGAGGGGATGACCGCCAAGGTCAACACCGTGCGCAAGAAGGTCGATCTGTGCACCGTGCCCGAAACCCGCGGCGATTGCGCCCGCGCGGTCTGCACTGGTCTGTTTGGCGATGTCTTCGTGCCGCGCGACGGGCTGCTGGCGATCACGCTCAGCAACCTCAACCCGCAGAACCACCTTGGCATTGCGCTTGGCAACATCACCCGGATGGAGCGCGGCGAGACATGGTCGCAGGGCCAGAACGTCACGCCCAAGGTCGGCGCATTGCTAGAGGCGCTCGATCTTGAACGCCTTGCCATCGCACAGGCGCTGGGGCTGCAGACCAAGACCATCTTTGAACATTTTGCGGCCAGCTTCCACGTCCCCGAAGCCAGCATCAGCGAGATGAACCAGCAGATGCACGCGCAGGGCAATGGCGGCACCGGCCCGGCCACCGCCGACAGCCGCTATGTCACCGAAGACGTGCCCTACGGGCTGGTGCCGACGGCGGTTCTGGGGCGTCTGGTGGGCCAGCCCGCCACGCTGCACGAGGCGGGCACGCAGATCTTTGGCGCGATGTATGGCCGCGATTTCACCGCCGAAAACGAGATCCTTAACGCGCTGAACCTCAGCGCGTACACTCTGGAAGACCTGCAACAGGCCGCCCGTACCGGCCTGCTGCGCAAAACGCCGCAAACGGCATAACAGCAAAAACGATACGGACCACACAGGGAAACCGACATGACAAAGCTTATCCTCAACCGCCGCAAGCTTCTGACCACCGCCGCCGCCGGTGGCGCGCTGCTCGCCAGCCCCGCCTACCTGCGCCGCGCCCACGCGCAAGCCGGCGGCGAGGTCAACATCTGGACCTATAACGATTTCGTCCCCGCTGCCTTCAAAGAGCAGTTCGAGGCCGAGACCGGCATCAAGGTCAACGTCCGCCTAGTCGATGACCAGGGCAAGCAGTTCAGCCTGCTCGCCGCCGAAGCGCCCAACCCCACCGTCGACATCATGACCGTCGCGGGCCACCGCTTCCTGCAATTCATCGACAGCGACCTGCTGGCGCCGCTCGACACTGACCGGCTGTCGAACTGGGGCAACATCAACCCCACCTTCAGCGAATCCGACTGGGCGACCATTCAGGGCAACAAGTGGGGCGCGCCGATCCTGTCGGGCATGGAGGTGCTGTCCTACAACACCGACCTCGTCTCGGCAGAAGAGGCACAGAGCTGGCAGACCCTGTTCAGCGATCAATATGCCGGCCAGACCGCCTATGTGATCCAGGACATGATGTCGATCGTCATGCTGATGATGGGCTATGACGGCAACATGGTCGAATACCTTGACGATCCGGAAAAGGCCGCCGCCATCGTCGAAGAGGCCAAGCTGTTCCTGATCGACAACAAGGACAAGGTCCGCAAGTACTATGACGGCGGTGCCGAAGTGCAGCAGATGTTCGTCAACCAGGATATCGCACTGGCCCAGACCTGGAACGGTCCGGGGGCAGCGCTGATCAACGATGGCTTCCCGCTCGCCATGTCGATCCCGCAGGAAGGATCCTACGGCTTTGTCTACACGTTCAACGTCGCCAACAACGCGCCGAACATGGACAATGCCTATACGTTCCTCAACGCGATCCTTGCCTCGCCTGAAGTTGGCGCGGCGATGACCAAGGCATCCGGCTTCATCTCGACCTACAAGGGTGCGAGCGAATACCTGACCGACCTTGAGAAGAAGTCGACCTCTTTCCCCGACGAGCAGCTGGCGAACCTGCAGTTCTTCCGCGCCGAGGCGAACGACATGAAATATGGCCTCCTCGACCCGGCGGTCGAGGCGATCAAGGCAGCCTGATCCCTCACGGACCCTGCCGCCAAGCCCGTCCGGCCCCGCGCCGGACGGGCGTTCTGAAACCCTTGATTGAGGGCACTTTCCATGACCTATGAGGCCACCGCGCGCAAGGATAGCGCCGCGCCTGCGTCGGAGCGCACCTTTTGGGGCCGGCTGTCCGGCTGGGGCCCCTATATGGCGCTTGCCACGTTTGTGACCGCCTCGCCGCGCCGGCAGTTCCTGCTGCTGGCGATCTTTCCGGTGCTCTGGGTGCTGACACAGCATGTCGGACCGATGTTGCAGATGCTGCGGGTGTCGCTGACCGATGCCTATCCGGTTGCGCCGGGCGTCGAGCAGCACCTGACCATCGAACACTACCTGAAGTTTTTTCAGGACCCGCTGTTCTGGCAGCCGTTCTTTCGCACCCTCAGCTTTGCCACGGTGTTCACCTTCTGCACGCTGGTGCTGACCTATCCGGTGGCGTATTTCCTTGCGCGGCATGTCTCGCCCAAGAACCGCATGCTGTTGCTGCTGCTTCTGCTGATCCCGTTCTGGGTCGGCGAGATCGTCCGCACTTTCGCCATCATGATCCTGCTGGGCAACACCGGCGCGGTGAACCTTGTGCTGAAATGGCTGGGGCTGATCGACCGGCCGATCCCGTTCATGTACACCAGTTTTTCCATGGGGGTGGGCATTGTCTACCTGACGGCGCTATACATGCTGTTGCCGCTGTACTCGGCGCTGGAAAAACTGCCCAAAAGCTATAACGAGGCCGCCGCCGATCTTGGCGCGGGCGCCTGGACACGCTTTCGCCGCGTGACCCTGCCGCTGACGCTCGAAGGCATCTCGTCGGGCTGCACGCTGGTGTTCCTGATCTCGACCGGCTTTTACGCAACGCCGGTGCTGCTCGGCGGCCCGTCGACCACCGTCTTTGCCGAAACCATCGGCGGCTTTTTCCACGTGGCTGGCGATCAATGGCCCACCGGCGCGGCCTTTGCGATCATCATGTTCGTCGCGGCGCTGCTGCTGACCGCCTCCTTCCAGAAGATCATGACCTTGCTGCGCAAGGGAGACACGCGATGACCCGTCACAACCGCATTCTGCTAAGCTGCGTCTACTGGGCCTTTGTCGCCTATGTGTTCATCCCGCTGATCCTGATGGTGATGATGGGGTTCAAGGACAGCAAGTTTATCGGCTTTCCGATCAAGAGCTGGACGCTGGATTGGTACACCGGCGTCATGGGAGATGCCGAGACCCTCACCGCCTTTGGGTATTCGGTGGCGATTGCCGTGCTCTCGACCGTGGTGTCGATCCTTGTCGGCACATGGATCGCGGTGCTGCTCGAAGGGCGCAGCTTCTGGGGGCGCGCGGCGATCTTCGGCATGACGGTGCTGCCGGCGCTGATCCCCGGGATCATCTCGGCCATCGCGTTTCGCATCTATGCGCGGCTGCTGGGGATCGAGCCGGGCATGGGCGCGATCATCTGGTCGCACGCGGTCCACAACGTGCCCTTCGTGGTTCTGGTGGTGATGGCGCGGCTCTCGACCTTGCCGAAAAGCCAGATCGAGGCGGCGCGCGACCTTGGCGCCGACCCGCTGATCGCCTTCCTGCGCATCACCTTTCCCTATCTTGTGCCCGCCATCATGGGCGCCAGCATCTTCTGCCTTTTGCTCAGCTTCGATGATTTTGTCCGCTCGTTCTTCCTGGGTGGCTACGAGCCGACCCTTCCGGTGCTGATCTTCGCCAAGCTGAAATCGGGGATGTCCCCGGAAATCAATGCAATCGCGACCGTTGCGCTGATCCTGACCGCCCTCATCGGCGTCTGGGCAGAACGCTTCACCCGCCGTATGAACAAGGACTGAGCCATGGCTGACCCTCTCGTTCGCCTCGACAAAATCACCAAGCGGTTCGGCGACACCACCGCGCTGTCGGAACTGAACCTCGATATCGCACAGGGCGAATTCGTCACCTTCCTTGGCCCGTCGGGCTGCGGCAAGTCGACGACGCTGCGCATCCTCGGCGGCTTCGAAGCGCCGTCCTCGGGCCGCGTGCTGCTGCGCGGCGACGACGTGACCAAGCGCCCGCCCGAAAAGCGCAACGTCAACATGGTGTTTCAGGATTACGCGCTGTTTCCGCATATGACGGTGCGCCAGAACATCGGCTTCGGTCTGGAACTGAAGGGCCTTGGCAAGGCGCAGATCCGGGCGCGACAGGACGAGATCATGGCGTTTCTCGAACTGGACTCCTATGGCGATCGCTACCCGGCGCAGCTGTCGGGTGGTCAGCGTCAGCGGGTGGCTCTGGCGCGGGCACTGGCGCCCGATCCGGCGCTGTTGCTGCTTGACGAGCCGCTCGGCGCGCTTGATGCCAAGCTGCGCGGGCAGGTGCAACAAGAGCTGAAATCGATCCAGCGCCGCACCAACAAGACCTTCTTCTTCGTCACCCACGATCAGGAAGAAGCCCTGACCATGTCTGATCGCATCGTGGTGATGAACAAGGGCAAGGTCGAACAGGACGGCACCCCCGAGGAGCTGTATTTCCACCCGGCGACCCGCTTTGTCGCCGAGTTCATCGGCGAGACCAACCTGCTGAACGGCGAAATGCGCGGCACCGACGGCGGCGCCGTGGTGATGGACTGGTTTGGCCAGACCCTGCGTGGCCACGCGCCGGGCGGCGTGCCTATGACGGGCGCGCCGATCACCGCCTCGGTGCGGCTTGAACGGCTTGGCTTTCACGCCACGCGTCCGGATTGCACCAATGCCGTGCAGGGCAAGGTCGTCGGCAAGACCTTCCTCGGCAGCCGGATGGCGCTTGATCTGATGGTCGAACAGGCGCAGGGCGCGACGCTGCGCGCCTATGTCGATGCGGACACCGGCCAGTCGGTGGGCGAGGCGCCGGTCTGGATCGGCTGGGATGAATCCAGCATGGCAGTGCTGCGCGACTAAGCCAACGCTAGGCGCGACATTGTAAAAGGGGTGGGCATCACTGCCCGCCCCGTTTCTGTTTCAGTACAAGGGCGCGATCAGCCCTCGGCACGATCCTGGCGCATTTTTTCAAGATATTCGACCAGATCCGACAGCAGGCGCATTTCTTCCTCTGGGCCTGAAAAGCGCACCCCGACCCGGTATCCATCCGCCCAGCGTTTGGTGATGCTGAAGATACCGGCCCCCGGGATGATCAGCTTGTCGAGCGATTCATCGCGCCTGTAAGGGGGGTCCTTGAAACGCAGCTGCGCCCCGGAAATCGAAATGTCGATCGTGCGGCAGCGCATTTGCGAACCACGATCGAATTCGACGATAACGTCGATGCCGCAGGCGATTCGCAGGACGGCACGTCGATTCCGAGAGGGGCGTTGATCATTCTGCATGAGAGGAATTTCGCCGATATCCTTTTAGGATTTCTTACCGGAGTGTCTCGAAAGCGATCTTCTCAATGGGCAGGGCAAGAGGGATGGCTGTGTTGAGCGCGCTTTACGGGCCTGTTTCAAAACGTGCCCACAGACGCGAAAGGCCCGGATCCTGCTGGATCCGGGCCTTTATGGCAAGATGCGGGTGCGTTCAGCTGGCGCGGCGTTGGTCAAAGCTCAGCGCGATGAATTCCGGCATGTGATCGCCCATTCCGACCACATTTGAATCGCGGTCCGATCCACGTCCACCGCGGTCTGACCGGCTGCGCACAGGGGCCTTTTCAGGCCGCTCTGCCCGTTCGGGACGTTCCGTGCGCTCAGGACGTTCCGCCCGCTCAGGACGTTCCGCACGCTCAGGACGTTCCGCACGCTCGGCCCGCTCGGTGCGTTCCGTGCGGCGCGAGCGGGTGGTCTTTTTCTCGGGCGCGGCAGCCTCGGGAGCGGCGTCTTCGGGTGCCGTTCCGGTGAAGCCGGGAAGCTCGACGCGTGTGATCTCTTTTTGGAGCAATTTCTCGACAGCCTCGAAGTTCTTTTCGTCGCGGCCCGACACGATGGTCAGGGCCTTGCCAAGACGCCCGGCGCGGCCGGTGCGACCGATACGGTGCACGTAATCCTCGGGGTGGCCGGGGACATCGAAGTTGAAGACATGGCTCACCGAAGGCACGTCAAGCCCGCGTGCGGCGACATCCGATGCGATCAGCAGACGGATCGAGCCGTCGCGGAACCCGTCAAGCGTGCGGGTGCGCTGGCTCTGGTCAAGATCGCCGTGGATCGGCTCGGCGTTATAGCCATGCGTCTTGAGCGATTTCGCCACGATATCCACGTCAACCTTGCGGTTGCAGAAGATGATCGCGTTGGTGCAGGCCTCGCCTTCGCGGTCGATCAGACTGCGCAGCACCGCGCGCTTTTCCGATCCTTCACGATCGCGACGCGATGCCTTGAAGATCACCGCACCCTGTTCGATGGTCTCGGAGGCACTGGCCTGACGGGCAACCTCGATCCGCTCGGGGTTGGACAGGAAGGTGTTGGTGATGCGCTCGATCTCGGGGGCCATGGTGGCCGAGAAGAACAGCGTCTGACGGGTGAAGGGCGTGAGCGAGAAGATGCGTTCGATGTCGGGGATGAACCCCATGTCGAGCATCCGGTCGGCCTCGTCCACCACCATGACCTTGACGTCGGTGAGGATCAGCTTGCCGCGCTCGAAATGATCGAGCAGGCGGCCCGGAGTGGCGATCAGCACGTCGACACCCTTGTCGATCAACTGCTCCTGCTCCTTGAACGAGACGCCGCCGATCAGCAGCGCCTTGGTCAGCTTGACATATTTGGCATAGGTGTCGAAATTTTCGGCCACCTGCGCGGCCAGCTCGCGGGTCGGGCACAGCACAAGGCTGCGCGGCATCCGTGCGCGCGCGCGGCCACGGGCCAGAGAGGTGATCATCGGCAGGGTGAAACTGGCGGTCTTGCCGGTTCCGGTCTGCGCGATTCCCAGCACGTCGCGCCCTTCGAGAGCATGGGGAATCGCCCCTGCCTGAATCGGCGTCGGGGTTTCATAGCCCGCTTCTTCGATGGCTTTGAGAACCTTGGGGTTCAGGTTTAGATCGCTGAATTTCGTCATGTGTGTCCGATTTTGGGTGCGGACAACAGAACTTTGGCCCGCGCGTCTGATATGGGATCGAGCCCGGTTGGCCCTGCCTGAGCGGCAATCGCGTTGCCGTTGACGCGGCTTTTACCGGAATCACCGGGCAAAGGTCAATCAGAGCGTTGATTTGCGCTGAAAAGCGTGGGGTTGCGGCGCCATCTTCGCAGGATATGGGCGGATGTCTTGCGATTTCGTGACTGAATCTTTGATCGAGTCCGATCTGGATTCGCCTAAGCTGCGTCCGGGAAGTGCCGGGCGCGCAGCTGTGACAGGCCCATGCGGTGACGTCGCAGCAGGCCGAGCCCGTCGAGACGCGTCAGCAACTCGGGGCGGGCGGTGCAGACTTCGGTGTGGAACCGGCGCAGGGCATCCTCGCCGCCGCTTTGCTCGATCAGCGCGAAAAGATCGTGCAGGCTTAGCGCGCCCTGAGTGCGCGCCTGCGGCTTCAGCTCGGATCTGTACGAACCCTGCGCCAGACGGAAGCGATAGAGCGACAGGAAATGCGCCCAGTCGCCGGCGTGGAAATGGCCCAGCTCGGTGTCGGCAAGGCGAACCATGCCGGGGTTGTCGACATCGCCCAGCGTGACGTTGTGAATGCGGATCTGAAGCCCCGGCGTGCCAGCGCGAAACAGCAGCTTGCCGGCAACATGGCTGAGGAACCCGCCGGACAGATGCGCCCCCCATGTGGGAAAACAGGCCTGCGCCGCCTCCTGACGGGCGCGCTGGTCCTGTGGGCAGGCCTTGAACAACGTCTCGGGCCCGTCGGAAACCAGCGCTTCGATGGGGCGAACCCTTGCGCAGAGGCAGTCAGGGGGCAGGGCGGCAAGCTGCTCCGCCAGCGGGCGGGCGGGCAGCAGGAATTCATCAGTGTCGATATGGGCGAGCCAGTCCACCTCGGGCTTGCGATTGTTGGCGTGGCGGGCGTTGGCGCCTTGCCGGGCCTGATGTTTGACGGGGCGGCGGCCGCGTTTGGCCCACCACGCCTCGTCTGTGCGAAACACCCGCAGCTTGGGGTGGGCCGACAGCACCGCCTGCGCCTCGGGCATGTCCTCGTCAAGATAGAGGTACACCCGCCGCGCCCCAAGCTCGAGATGCCATGCGGCGAAATCCAGAATGCGCGGCAGCGGTGCATTGGTGGTGGTGACGGTGCCCCAAGTGACGCTCATGGCAGCGCGCCGAACACACGCCGGACGGCGGCGTCCGGGTCAAAGACATGGCTTACCAGCATCCCATGCGCCGCAAGCCGGGCGCGCAGATCGGGAGAGTCGGCGCAGACCTCGTCGAACAGCAGGCGCAGGCCGTCTTCGCCTTCCTCTTCGGCAAGGAAGGACAGCAGCTCGGCCTGACCCATCTCGACCCGCTCGGAGCGCGCCCGGTACGAGCCTTGGCTCTGGCGAAAGGCCAGATGGTCACGAAACTGCGCCCAGCTGGGCGCGTGCAGATGGGCCAGATCGATGCCGCCCAGCCGGGCGCGGTTCGATGCATCCTCGCCGCGGTATTTCAGCGTGTGGATGCCTAGCCGGGTGTCCTTGATGCCGGGGCGGGCAAAGACCTTGCCCGAGGTATGGCTGAGGAAGCCGCCATACAGATGCATCCCGAAGGTCGGGTAGATATCTTGCAGCACCGCCTTGGGCTGGCCCGCGTGGTAATGGCTGCGCTTGAAATGCTGCGGCAGGCCGTGATCGGGGGCCAGCGCTTCGATCGGGGCCATGCGGGCGAGGGCATTGGTGGGCGAGACCTTGGCAAGCTGGGCGGCGACGGGGCTGCCTGTCAGCAGGAATTCATCGACATCGATATGGCCGAGCCAGTCGAGCCGCCCCGCGCTGGCGCGCAGGCTGCGGGTGGCGTTGTGGGCCTGCCGGAGCTGGTGCTGATCGGGGCGGGGTTTTCCGGTGGCCTGCCACCAGCTTTCATCGCAGCAGATGACCTCGATCGCCGGATGCCGGGCCAGAAACGCGGCGCTCTGCGCATCGGGGGCGTCAAGGTAGATATGCAGCGTCTGCGCGCCCAGCTCGATATGATGCGCGGCAAAGCGCGCCATCTGCAACAGCTCGCCGCGCTGCGTGCTCACCAGCCCCCAGCGCAGGGTGCCCGCCGTGACCCCCGCTGCGGTGGCGGGCACCGGCGCGGCGTTTGGGGCAGCCTTTGGCGGCAGCTGCTTTTCCTTGCGCCGCCGCATGGTCTGCAAGCGGCGGAATAGCGTGCGCTCGTCATGGATCAGCAGGTCGATCAGGTGATGGGCGAGGGGGCGGATCACCGCGTCGCCCTCGGCCTCGCGCCAGAGCCGCCCGATCATGTTGACGTCGAGCCCGCCGTTGACGATGGCATATGGCGCCATCTGCATCGGCAGCGCGCCGCCCGCCTTGCGATCCAAGGCAAAGGGCGTATCAGCCTTGCGCCCGGAATAGAGCCGTTCGGATTCGTAAAGCTTCATGGTGCCAAACAGCACCGTCAGCGCCAGCCCGACAGAGCGTTGCACCGAGGTTGCGCCATGATCGCCAAATGTGGTGATCGCAGACACCAGCCAGCGCTGATCGAGATTGGCCAGCAGATGCGCGCCCTGTTCCTGCCAGAGCCGCTGGAACAGCGCGGGCAGATGGGGGGGATGTTCGCGTTTGCGCAGATGCGCGATAAGCAGCCCGTTGAGAAACACCAGCTCGCTCTGCCCGGCCAGCTCGCTACGCAGATCGTGGCGCTTGCGATGATAGGACGAGCGCCAGGGCTTGGCTTCCTGCGGGTCTGTCTCGGGGTCGGCGACGATCTGCGTCGCCAATGGCGCCAGATCCAGATCGAGCGGGGGCGGGGCTTCGCCGGGCGCATAGTCTATGGCATCGCGCCGCCCCTCCATCTGGGACAGCACGGCGTTGATGCCGCCGGGCCAGGTCGGACGTCTTGAGGTGTCGCTCATGGTCTGAGTTCCAGCGCGGCACAGAGGCACTGGCAGATGCGCGGTGTCATGGCGGTGATGCCGGGCCCATCAGCCCGGCGTGATGTCGCCGATCATGCCGGGACAGCTGCGCTTGGCGGCGACGCCGCCGGCAAGGTGACCGTTGAGGATCAGATGCCATGTCGGCGCGTATCCCGGTGCCTGCGCGCGCGAATAGGCGCAACCCTCGGGCGAGATCCAGATTTGCCCGGCGGGGCCGGAGACGGGCATCGGCTGGGCACGCTGGTTGCCTTGGCTCGACAGCGCCGGGCTATCTGCATGCGCCAGCGGGGCGGCAACAAGGACGATCGCGGCAAGCGCGGCGGTAAGGGGCGTGGGAAGGGACATCTGCAAAGGCCTGTGGTTGAGTCTGGGTTTGACCAAGGATGCACCGAGAAGATGAACCTTGCCTATAAATTTCTAATGCTCAGGGCTTTGTTGCGCCAGAGGTGAGGCTTGGCAAGCGCGCCGCTTTGAGGCACAGCAGGATCATGAGCACCACGTCCTTTACCCTGTCTGCCACTTGCGGCAAGGCGCGCACCGGCGTCATCGATACGCCGCGCGGCCAGATCCGTACCCCTGCCTTTATGCCGGTCGGCACCGCCGCCACCGTCAAGGCGATGCTGCCCGAGCAGGTCCGCGCCACCGGCGCCGATATCCTGCTGGGCAACACCTATCACCTGATGCTGCGCCCCGGCGCCGAGCGGGTGGCGAAATTGGGCGGGCTGCACCGCTTCATGAACTGGGATCGCCCGATCCTGACCGACTCGGGCGGCTTTCAGGTGATGTCGCTGGCATCCTTGCGCAAGCTCACCGAAGAGGGCGTGAGTTTCGCCAGCCATGTCGATGGCTCGCGCCACATGCTCAGCCCCGAGAGGTCGATGGAGATTCAGAAGCTGCTCGGCTCTGACATCGTCATGGCCTTTGATGAATGCCCGGCGCTGCCCGCCGACCGCGCCCGCCTTGAGCAGAGCATGCAGCTGTCGATGCGATGGGCGCAGCGTTCGCGCGATGCGTTTGGCGACCGGCCGGGGCACATGCTGTTCGGCATCCAGCAGGGCGGGCTTGAAGAAGATCTGCGCGGCCAAAGCGCAGAAGCGCTGCGCGCCATCGGCTTTGACGGTTACGCCGTGGGCGGGCTGGCCGTGGGCGAGGGGCAGGAGGCGATGTTTGGTTGTCTCGATTTCGCGCCCGACCAGTTGCCGGTGGACAAGCCGCGCTACCTGATGGGGGTTGGCAAGCCCGATGATATCGTCGGCGCGGTCAAGCGCGGCATCGACATGATGGATTGCGTGCTGCCGACCCGCTCTGGCCGCACCGGGCAGGCCTGGACCCGGCACGGCGTGGTCAACATCAAGAACGCCCGCCATGCCGAGGATCCGCGCCCGCTGGACGAGGCTTGCACCTGTCCGTGCTGCACCGGCTATTCGCGCGCCTACCTGCATCACGTCTATCGCTCGCACGAGATGATCGCCGGAATGCTGCTGACATGGCACAACCTGCATTATTTCCAGCAGATCATGCAGGGCATGCGCGATGCCATCGCTGCGGGCAGCTTTGACGCGTGGGAGGCGGCGTTTCACGCGGGCCGCGCCGAGGGAGATATCGAACGCCTGTAACTGCGCCGCCGTGCGGACATGCGCACGCCCTTGTGCGCTGATGCATGGCGGGCGGGCGTTGCCGATTGCCAGAGCGTGCCTACCTTCGAGCAACATCAACGGCCCGGCTTGGGCCGATGTTCGATCTAACGGAGACTATACCCGATGTCCGAAACACTTTTCACGCCGATCAAGGCCGGCGCCATCCAGATGGCGAACCGCATCGCCATGGCTCCGCTGACCCGCAATCGCGCCGATGACGACACCGGATGCGTCAACACTCTGCACGTGGAATATTATCGTCAGCGCGCCGGGGCGGGGCTGATCATCACCGAGGCCACGCAGATCTCGCCGGTGGGCAAGGGCTATATCCAGACCCCCGGCATCCACACCGAGGCGCAGGCCGCCGCCTGGCGCACCGTGACCGATGCGGTTCACGAAGCGGGCGGCAAGATCGTCGTGCAGCTGTGGCATGTCGGGCGGATCTCGCACACTTCTTTGCAACCGGGCGGGGCCGCGCCGGCCGCGCCGTCGGCGATTGCTGCCGGGGGCAAGACCTTTACCAAGGCGGGATTCGAGGAAACCTCGGTGCCGCGCGCGCTTGAGGCAGACGAGATCGCCGCGACCATCGCCGATTACCGCGAGGCGGCGCGCCTTGCGATGGTGGCGGGCTTTGACGGGGTCGAGGTGCACGCGGCCAACGGCTATCTGATCGACCAGTTCCTCAAGACCGGCGCCAACACCCGCACCGACGACTGGGGCGGCCCGATCGAGAACCGGGCGAAATTCCTGTTCGACGTGCTGGATGCGGTGACCGATGAAATCGGCGGTGCGCGCACCGGGCTGCGGCTGTCGCCGTTCTCGCCCGCCAATGGCATCAGCGACGAAGATCCGCAGGCGGATTTCGAATATGTGGTGCCCAAGCTGAACGCTTATGGCCTTGCTTATCTGCACATGGTCGAAGGTGCCACCGGCGGGCCGCGGGCGCTGGCCGAGGGCGAAAGCCTCACCGCATTGCGCGCCCTGTTCGATGGTCTTTACATGGCCAACAACGGCTATGACCGGCAGATGGCGCAGGAGGCCGTAACCTCGGGCGCGGCCGATCTGGTGGCCTTTGGACGGCCGTTCATCGCGAATCCTGATCTGGTCGATCGACTGCAACGCCGCGCACCGCTGAACACTGGCGATCAGGCAAGCTATTACGGCGGCGGGGCGAGCGGGTTCACCGATTACCCGACGCTCGAGGACGAGGCGGCCTGAGTATTAATGAAACCCGCGCGGCCCGGAAAAGCAAAGCTTGCTCCGGGCCGCGTTTCTGTGCATGAGGCGGATCTGCCAATCGCCTCGTAAAGGATTCGGACCATGGATTACAGCAAATCCGGCGGCTCTAAGCCAAGCAAGAACGCCCCCCGGTTCGATCCGACCCGGGGCACGCCCAAGGGCAAGGACGCCCAGGGCGGCAAAGCCAGCAAGGCCGAACTTCTGGCGCGCATGAAAGCCGCCTCCGAGGCCCGCAAGACCGAGCCCGGTACAGAGGGCTAAGCGCCGCGCCGTCAGGTGTCGGCGGCGGGCTGCGCGCCAGCCTCGCCGCCCGGCCTTGACGGCAGCGCGCGTCGCAGCAGTGCGATCAGCGTGCGGAACACCACCAGCCCCAGCAGCAGCGCCACGACAATCACCGTGATGCGCCCTTCGGGGGTGAAGGGCGCGATCCAGACCAGCATCGCCAGCGCGAACAGCACCGACAGGATCGTCGCGGGGGTCAGTGCGATCAGTTTCTCAAGCATTTTCCGACTCCTCCTTGCCAGCCCGCAGCAGCCAATCGACGCCCTGACGGATCGCCGGTCCGTTGGTGTCGGCGGCATTGCGCAGGGTGCGCCGCAGGCGTTCGTGCCAGGGCAGCCCCAGCCAGTAATCTTCGCGCCGTTCGATCTGTCGCACCCAGCGGGCAAAGGCCTCGCGCGCGGCGGATGGGTTGGTCACATCGCTTAGGTCTGCTAGCAGCGGTTTTGCCTGCGGCGTGCCGCGGGTCTCGCCGGGGGCCCATGCAATCAGGAACGGCCCCGCGGTGGCGGGCAGCTCAAACCCCTCGGAGCGCTCAGCCAAGGTGCGGTGCCGCAAGGCTTCGGACAGCCCGTAGAACGGCACGGCGGTCTCGCATTTCTCGGTATCGGGCGCGGTGTTTGCGGTGCTGGCGGCAAAGGCGCTCTGAACCGGCCAGATCGTCACAACCTCAGGCACTTCCAGCTCCGGGTCGCGGAACAGGTTGCTGGTATGTGGGATGGAATTGACGAAGGCCTGACAGAACATGCGGCCTCGGACTGCCAGATCGCCTTGTGGCCGGGTGGTAAAGATCAACATGCCATAGGCGAGAAAGCCGTCCGGCGGGATCTCGTTCGGCCCGGCGAACAGATAGCTGGCGCTGATCACCGTTGCCCTCTGGGCCGCGTCCGTTGTCGGCTCACCTGCGGGGGCAGGCATCATCATGGGTTCCATATCTGGTCCGGGAAATTCGGACGCGCTTAGGGTGGTGATGCCTTGGGTCTTTTTACGCGTGCTGCTGGCGCTGGCGGCTTGGGTATCGCTAGGCATGATGAGCAGCTGCTCTTCAATCGCCTCGACGTCAGCATCGCTGGCCGCAGGTCGCGGCGGAAGCGCTGATTTGATCTCGGCCATGCGCGGCGATCCATCAAGGGCTGCCATGAACAGCACCCCCCCGGCAATCGCCAGACCAGCCAGAGAGAAAACAAGCTTTGGTCCAATGACGGGTTTCATCGGCCTCTCCTGAATAACGAAATTGATACAAATATGACGCAACCATAGCATGTATCTCCCCAGATCCAAAGTCATGCTTGGATCGCCCTGCAGGGCAAAGGCCGCTTGCACCCCGCGGCGCGCACAGTCATTCTGGCCTGAACCCGGGCCGCAGTTGAATTCTCGATGGGGCGGCCCCAAATAACGCAGTGTTAAGGGGATGGCGGTAGCTGCCGAAAGACCGGGGCCGGCCCATCCTGCCAATCAAAGGAATGCTCATGCAACAGGCACTCAATTCTTCTTATCCTGTGCTGCCGCTGCGGGATATTGTCGTGTTCCCGCACATGATCGTGCCGCTGTTCGTCGGGCGCGAGAAATCCGTGAAGGCACTCGAAGAGGTCATGGCCGACGACAAGCAGATCCTGCTTGCCGCCCAGATCGACCCTGCGGTCGACGACCCCGAGGAATCCGGCATCTACCGCGCGGGCGTGCTTGCCAACGTGTTGCAATTGCTCAAGCTGCCCGACGGCACCGTCAAGGTGCTGGTCGAGGGGCAAAGCCGCGTCAAGATCACCGAATACCTGCCCAACGAGAGTTTCTTCGAGGCCAAGGCTGAATACGTGCACGAGATGCCGGGCGATCCGGCCTCTATCGAGGCGCTGCTGCGCACCGTGTCCGAGGAATTCGAACGCTACGCCAAGGCCAAGAAGAACATCCCCGAAGAGGCGCTGTCCGCCGTGTCGGAAACCCGCGAGCCGGCAAAGCTGGCCGATCTGGTGTCCGGGCATCTTGGCATCGAGGTCGACCAGAAGCAGGATCTGCTGGAAACGCTGCCGGTGTCCGAGCGGTTGGAAAAGGTCTACGGCCTGATGCAGGGCGAGCTGTCGGTGCTGCAGGTCGAGAAAAAGATCAAGACCCGCGTCAAGTCGCAGATGGAGAAGACCCAGCGCGAGTACTATCTGAATGAGCAGATGAAGGCCATTCAGAAGGAGCTTGGCGACGGCGAGGATGGCCAGAACGAGGTCGCCGAGCTGGAGGCGCGCATTGCCGAAACCAAGCTGTCCGACGAGGCCCGCGAAAAGGCCGAGGGCGAGCTGAAGAAGCTGCGCAACATGTCGCCGATGTCTGCCGAGGCGACGGTGGTGCGCAATTATCTCGACTGGATGCTGTCGATCCCGTGGGGCACCAAATCCCGCGTGAAAAAGGATCTTGGCCGTGCGCAGGAGATCCTCGATCACGACCACTACAGCCTTGAAAAGGTCAAGGAACGCATCGTCGAATATCTCGCCGTGCAGGCGCGTTCGCAAAAGCTGCGCGGGCCGATCCTGTGCCTTGTCGGTCCTCCGGGCGTCGGCAAGACCAGCCTTGGCAAGTCGATGGCCAAGGCCACCGGGCGCGAGTTCATCCGCATCTCGCTTGGCGGTGTGCGCGATGAATCCGAGATCCGCGGCCACCGCCGCACCTACATCGGTTCGATGCCGGGCAAGATCATTCAGGCGCTGAAGAAGGCGAAAACCACCAATCCGCTTATCCTGCTCGACGAGATCGACAAGATGGGGCAGGACTTCCGTGGCGAT
Source organism: Salipiger sp. 1_MG-2023 (assembly GCF_030547555.1). NCBI lineage: Bacteria > Pseudomonadati > Pseudomonadota > Alphaproteobacteria > Rhodobacterales > Roseobacteraceae > Salipiger > Salipiger sp. 1_MG-2023. Next base: position 98,368 of record NZ_JAUOQN010000007.1, read on the forward strand.
CCGGCCTCGGCGATGCTTGAAGTGCTCGATCCCGAGCAGAACAGCACCTTCGTCGATCACTATCTCGAGGTGGAATACGACCTGAGCAACGTGATGTTCGTGACCACGTCGAACAGCTACAACATGCCCGGGCCGCTGCTTGACCGGATGGAGATCATTCCGCTGTCGGGCTACACCGAGGACGAGAAGCTTGAAATCGCCAAGCGTCACCTTCTGGATAAAGAGGTGAAGGCGCATGGTTTGAAGAAGGGCGAATTTTCGGTCTCCGATGGCGCGCTGACCGACATCATCCGCTATTACACCCGCGAGGCGGGGGTGCGGAACCTTGAACGCGAAATCGCGCGGCTGGCGCGGAAATCCGTGACCAAGATCGTCAAGAAGGAAGCCGAACGGGTCGATGTAAGCTCTGACAACATCGACGAATTCCTTGGTGTGAAAAAGTTCCGCTATGGTCTCGCCGAAGATGAGAACCAGGTCGGGGTGGTGACCGGGCTTGCCTATACCTCGGTCGGCGGCGATCTGCTGCATATCGAGGCGCTGAAGCTGCCCGGCAAGGGCCGGATGAAGACCACCGGCAAACTTGGCGACGTGATGAAGGAAAGCATCGAGGCCGCGTCTTCGTATACCCGCTCCATCGCGCCGCAGATCGGGGTCAAGCCGCCGCGCTTCGACAAGATGGACATCCACGTGCACGTGCCCGATGGCGCGACGCCCAAGGATGGCCCCTCGGCCGGTCTGGCGATGGTGACGGCGATCGTGTCGGTGCTGACCGGGCTTCCGGTGCGCAAGGATATCGCGATGACCGGCGAAGTGACGCTGCGCGGCAATGCCTCGGCCATCGGCGGGCTGAAGGAAAAGCTGCTGGCGGCGCTGCGCGGTGGGATCAAGACCGTTCTCATCCCTGAAGAGAACGAAAAGGATCTGGCCGAGCTGCCCGACAACGTGAAGGAAGGGCTGGAAATCATCCCGGTCAAGCACGTCTCCGAGGTGCTGAAGATCGCGCTGGTGGGCACGCCAGAGCCGATCGAATGGGATGAAGAGGCCGAAGAGGCCGCGGCCGCGCTTGCCGCCAAGGCCGAGGGCAAGGCAACCGGGGCTGTTGCTCACTAAGGGCGAGGCTCCAGAAAACACCAAGGGCGCCGCATGGGGATGCGGCGCCCTTTTTCTTGCCGTGGACCGGGTTGATCAATACCCCAGTGCGCAGCCATCCTTGCGGGTGTCGCTGCCGCTGGTCAGGAACCCGGTTTCAGGCGTGATGCGGATGGCTTGGCTGCCGCCAATCGGGCTGCTTTGCAGCGACAGCTTGTGCCCGCGCGCCTCAAGGCTGTCGCGGGCCTCTTGCGACACGCCCGGCTCGATCTGAAGCTCCCCGCCAAAGGCAAAGCTGCGCGGGGCATCCATGGCCTCTTGCAGCGATTGCCCAAGATCAAGCACGCCCGACAGGAAGGCCGCATGGCCCGCCGCCTGATACTGGCCACCCATCACGCCGAACGGCATGACAGCGGCGCCGTCCTTGCACAGCATCCCCGGAATGATCGTGTGCATCGGGCGTTTCATCGGGGCGATGGCATTCGGGTGCCCGTCGATCAGCCGGAAGCTGGCGCCGCGCGAATGGAACAGCACGCCAGTGTTGGGATCAAGCCGGGTCGAGCCGAAGCCATGGAAGATCGAGTTGATGAAGCTCAGCGCGTTGCCGTCGCCGTCGACGACGCAAAGGTAGATGGTGTCGCGATGCTCGGGCTCGTCCCACAGCGCCGGGGGCAGGGCGCGGGTCATGTCGATGCGCGCGGCCAGTGCGTCGACCACCTCGTCGGACAGCAGCTGGTCGACCACGCCGGGGCAATCAGCAGGATCGGCGATCAGCGCGTCGCGGTGATGATAGGCCAGCTTGGTCGCCTCGGCGTGCAGGTGGATGCGGTCTGCCTCGGACAGCCCGTCGCCCATGTCGAATTTCGACAGAATGCGCAGAATCAGAAGCGCCGCAAGCCCCTGACCGTTGGGCGGGCATTCCACCACATCGTGGCCGCCATACGGCGTCGAGATCGGATCGACCCAGATCGCCGCATCCTTGCCAGCGTGGAAATCTTCCTCGGTGTGAAGCCCGCCGAGGCTGCGCAGATGGGCCACCATGCTGGCTGCGGTGTCGCCTTCGTAAAAGCCGGCGGCGCCTTTTTCGGCGATTTCGCGCAAGCGGGCGCCCAGCAGCGGCTGGGCATGGCGCTGGCCGACCTTCGGCGCGGCGCCGCCCGGCAGGAACAGCGCGCTTGCATGCGGGTCCTGAGCCACGAGCGAGGCCGCGCCCGCCCAATCCATGGCGACGCGCGGCGTCACCGGATAGCCGTCTTCGGCGTAGTGGATGGCGCTGGCAAAGAGCTGCTCCAGCGGCAGCGAGCCATGCGCCTCATGCAGCGCGCACCATGCCGAGATCGCGCCCGGCACCGTCACCGCGTGCGGGCTGGTTTGCGGGATCTCATCGCTCAGACCGGCGGCTTGCAGCGCTGCAACCGTTGCCGCCGCAGGCGCGCGGCCAGAGCCGTTCAGCGCCGTCACCTTGCCGCCCTTCGGAGCGTATAGCGCAAAGCAATCGCCGCCGATGCCGGTCATCAGCGGATCGACAACGCATTGCACGGCCACCGCCGCGATCGCAGCGTCCACGGCATTGCCGCCTGCGGTCAGTATCTTGAGCCCGGCGGCGGTCGCCAGCGGATGCGACGTGGCGATCATCGCCTCGGTCGCGATCGGGGCGGGGCGGCGGGCTGAGAAGAAATCGAAATCCATGCGTCCTCCTGTTGAATGGCCGACGGGGTCCGTGAGTGGTGTGAGCTGTTCCCCTGCGGCCTGCCCACACAGCGCCCCGTCCCGATCGCTGTCAGATATGGATTCATTTATATCCGACATGTATACATATGTAGGATTCGCCGCCACCGATCAACGAAAGACCGCACCCTTGGGCCATCGCGCTGCAGAAATATTGCTCGAAACCTTGGAGTCCGAGATCGTATCGGGGGCGCTGCCTCCGGGTGCGCCGTTGTCGGAACTGGCGCTGGCCGAACGATTCGGCGTCTCGCGCACCCCGGTGCGAGAGGCGCTACTAGAGCTCGAGCGCGCCGGGCTGGCCGAACGCGGGGCGCGGCGGGCGTTCTTCGTGCGCGCTCTGGGGGCGGAGGAACTCGCCGATCTGTTCGAAGCCTCGGGCGAGGTGGAAAGCGCGCTTGCCGCGCTGGCAGCGCATCGCATGACCGAGATCGAGCGTCAGGCGCTGATCGCTCTGGCCGAGGCGCCTGCGGCCAGCGCCGCCGACTATTCCGACCTGAACCGGCGTTTTCACGATGCCATCAAATCCGGGGCGCGCAACGCGACGCTGGCGCAGTTGCTGGGCGGGCTCGACCTGCGCACCAGCGCATGGCGCGCCGCCAATTTTCATGAGGCCGAAGAGCGGCAGACAACATCGCGGGCCGAACACCTGAAGATCGCGACGGCCATCGCGCAAGCCGACGCCGAGCGGACCCGCAGCCTGATGCGGCGCCACGTGGCGCAATCCCATAGCGTGCTGGCGGAGATTCTTGCCCGCCGCGGCAGATGACAAGGAGAGACGGGGAATGGATGTAGCTTTGTTGCTGGAGCTTTTGCTCTTTCTGGTGGTGATCGGGGGGCTGGCCGGGGTTCTGGCCGGCCTGCTTGGGGTCGGGGGCGGCATCGTGCTGGTGCCGGCGTTTTTCTTTGCGTTTCAGGTGATGGGCTATGATGGCCCGCAACTGATGCAGGTCTGCCTTGCGACATCGCTGGCGACGATCATCGTGACCTCGATACGTTCGGTGGCCAGCCACAATCGCAAGGGCGCGGTGGATTGGGAGATCCTGAAAGGATGGGCACCGGGGATCGTGATCGGTGCGATCGTCGGGGTGCTGGCGGCCTCGGCGCTGCGCTCGACCACGTTGCAGATGATATTTGGCGGGCTGGCTTTGGTCATCGGCCTGTACATGGCCTTGGGTCGATCAAGCTGGCGGCTGGCAGAACAGATGCCCTCGGGCGGGCGGCAATACCTGTATTCGCCGCTGGTCGGCTTCCTGTCGGTGTTGATGGGAATCGGCGGCGGCAGCTTTGGCGTGCCGCTGATGAGCCTGCACGGAATGGCGATCCACCGGGCCGTTGCCACGGCGGCGGGGTTCGGCCTTGCGATCGCGCTGCCCTCGGGGGTGGGGTTCCTGTTTCTGGAGATCGCCGCCGAGTCGCGCCCGCCGCTGACCATCGGCGCGGTGAACCTGCCGGGGTTCCTTGTGGTGATCGCGATGACCATGCTGACCGCGCCGCTGGGGGTCAAGCTGGCCCATTCCACCGATGCGGCAAAGCTCAAGCGGATTTTTGGGGGGTTCCTGATCCTTGTTGCGCTGAACATGCTGCGCAAGGCGCTGATGGGCTGATCGGAACACAGAGGCGCCAAAAGAAAACGCCGGGCACAAGGCCCGGCGTTTTTGTCTGATGACGGTGGCTGGCCTTAGCTGGCGGGCACGTCGGGGGTGCCGGCGCCGGCCGGTTTCGGGGCGCCGGTCTTGCCGCGGGTCGACAGCGGGTCGTCCTGACGTTGCACCGAGCCTTCGAAATGCGCGCCGCTTTCGATGGCGATGGTCTTGTGGATGATGTCGCCTTCGACACGGGCGGTGGCGGTCAGGCGAACCTTGAGGCCGCGGACCCGGCCCACGATGCGCCCATTGATCACCACATCATCGGCGACGACTTCGCCCTTGATGGTGGCCGACTCGCCGATGGTCAGAAGATGCGCGCGGATGTCGCCTTCGACGGTGCCTTCGACGTTGATGTCGCCGGTGGTGCGCAGGTTGCCGGTGATGTGCAGATCACTCGAAAGCACCGATGCCGGGGGTTTGGCCTTGGGCGGCGCCGAGGGCTTGAATTCCGGGTTCGGCGAGCGCGAGGCGTCGGAGATGGGCGCCGGTTTGGGCGCGTCGTCGGCTTTGGGTCCGGGCTCGTTGATCTTGCTCTTAGAAAACATCGTTTGCAGCCTTGATGTAGATCATGGGATTTATCGGTTCGCCTCCGACGCGGACTTCGTAGTGAAGATGCGTTCCAGTGGACCGTCCGGTATTTCCCATATCACCGATGCGATCGCCGCGCGATACCTTTTGGCCGACCTTCACGCGGATTTTCGACATGTGCCCGTAGCGGGTCTCTATTCCGAACTCGTGCTTGATTTTCACCAGACGTCCGTATCCCGATTGCCAACCGGCCCAAGTGACGACGCCGTCGGCGGTGCTGTAAATCGCGGTGCCGTGCGGCGCGGCAAAATCGGTGCCCGCGTGCAGGCGACCCCAGCGATAGCCAAAGCCCGAGGTAAAGCGGAACGGATCCTTGAGCGGCACCGCGAACGGCGCTTTCTGCGCGGCGATGCGATACATGTTCAGCCGGTCCATCTCGCCAAGGATCTGGTTGGCGCGGGCGGTATCGGCCGAAGGGGCCTCGCCACGGGTCGAGAAGGTCAGCGGGGTCAGCGGGCCGCCCTGACCGGAATAGCCCTTGCGCACCTCCTTGATGATGCGGTCGGGGTCCATGCCGGCGGCGGTGAACATCTTGTCGAGCGGCTTGACCGAGATGGTCATCGCCTCTTCGAGTTGGCGGAAAATGCGGTCGTTCTTTTCTTCCATCACGCGCATGTCGGTGGCCATCTTGTCGGCGCGCACCAGCGCGTCCTGCGCGTTGGCGATGACCTGATCGCGCTCTTCTGCGGTGCGGGCCAGCGCTTCGGACAGCAGGTCGAGCGAGCCGTCGGCGTCGCTACTGCCCGCCATCAGGGTGCCGCCGCCCTCGATCTGGGCTTTCAATGCGGCAAGCTGGTCGCCGACCTCTTCGCGCTCCATCATGGTGTCGCGCAGCGTGGTCTGGATGACGTCGATGCCGGTTTCAAGCTCGCGGCGGCGGGTCTCGGAGTCGAGCAGGCGGCTCTGCATCGACGACACCTGCGCCAGCGCGGTGTTGAAACGATTCTGGGCGGCGAGGGCTTCGGCGGCGCGGGAGTCGCGTTCGCTCGAAAGTTCATTGAGGCGGCGCTGATAGGTAAGCTGGTCGCGACGCGCCTGTTCGCGGAAGTTCCCGGCGCTGATGCTGTCCATCAGCAGGATGGCGGTGGCGATGATCGCCCAGGACACAAGCAGCGCGCCGCCAAGATATGCCACGGCCTGCGTTTCCGGACGCAGGCGGATAAAGCGTGTGTCAGTGTCGGATTTGAGGAAAAGCCGTCGTTCCGGAAAGAAGCGCTCCATCAGCGCATGGGTTCTGATCGCGAGACGCGTTCGCACCTGTCCGTCCTTTTTTCCGTCCCTGTCAAACGTGGCGCGCTTCCCCGAAAGCCGGCCTCGTGCCAAGGGGCTTAAAGGCCGTGTCGCCCGCGTGCAACATGTTTGGGCGTTGCTGCAGCGCAGAGCCGCAAAACATCGCCAATCCGGCAAAAATCCGCCGATGCCAAGGGCTTCGCGCCAGCCCGCATGAGTTATTTCTGGGCTTGGCCGTCAGCGAGGGGCCAGTAGAAGTCTGGCGGAAGCCCGGCTTCGGCGCGTTTTTCATCGTTGAAAGGAGGCTTCAGCGCCCCGTGGAAATAGCGGCGCACGAGGGCATGGAACTGCTCGCGCGGGTCTATTTCGTGACGGCCACAGAGGAAGTTGAACCATTTCGAGCCATAGGCGACATGGCCGACTTCCTCGGCGTAAATGGTCTCCAGCGCGGCGACGGCGCTGTCCATGTTGGCGCTTTTGAACAGCGTGATCATGCCGGGGGTGACATCAAGGCCGCGCGCCTCGAGCACCATCGGCACCACGGCGAGCCGGCCCATCAGATCCTCGGCCGTGTCTTCGGCGGCGCGCCACATGCCGGCATGGGCGGGCAGGGCACCGTAAGAGCTTTCAAGCTCTTCAAGACAGTCGCACATCAGGTTGAAATGCTTGGATTCCTCATCGGCGGCGCGGACCCAGTCATCGTAAAACCCAAGCGGAAAGGGCACGTCGGTGAACCGGGCGATAAGGTCCCAGTGCAGGTCGACGGCGTTCAGCTCGATATGCGCCACGGCGTGCAGCAGTGCGATGCGCCCCTGCGGCGAGCCGGGCTTGCGCTTGGGCACATCGCGCGGATCCAGAAGTTCGGGCCGCTCGGGGCGGGCCGGGCGCGGGGGCGGCGATGCCTGTCCGATCGGCAAGGGGGCCTCGGCGTCGCGCGCGGCAAACCACGCGGCGGCATGGGCGCGGGACTTGGCGGTTTTCTCGCGCCCGTCGGCGGTGGTGAGCACATCCACCGCCATGTCGCTCAGCGTCATCATCTGCGTTCGGCCTTTCGTTTCAGTGCCTGACCATCCTGAATAGAAGAATGGTTGATCTGCTCAGAGCGCCAGCGCCGCGTCCAGCACCTCGGCCGCGTGGCCCGGCACCTTCACCTTGCGCCATGCCTTGGCGATGCGCCCTTCGCCGTCCACGAGAAAGGTGCTGCGCTCGATCCCCATGAAGGTCTTGCCGTACATCTTCTTCTCGGTCCACACGCCGTAATCTTCGCAGACCTGCGACGCTTCGTCGGACAGCAGCGGCACGGTCAGCGCCTTCTTGGCCATGAATTTGTCATGGCTGGCAAGGCTGTCCTTCGAGATGCCAAAGACCTTGACCCCGGCGGCCTCGAACTCGGCGAGCAGCGCCGAAAAATCCTGGTTCTCAACCGTGCAGCCCGAGGTGTCGTCGCGCGGGTAGAAGAACAACACCACCGGCGCGGGGCGCAGGGCGGACAAGGTGACCTCGTCGCCGCCAGTGACGGGCAGGGTGAAATCGGGGGCCATTTCGGCGTCGGGCTGGGTCATGACGGGCGCTCCGGCTAAGGTGTTTCGCAATCGGTGTGATTGCATGTAGAACGCATCGAAGCGAATGGAAAACGAAACAGGGCACGTGGCAGGCGTATCAGGCAGAATAAAGCGCCAGCGTGGGCGCCGCGAACGCTACGCGCGGCGTGCGAGCTGGGGCTTGGCGGTTGTCGCGATCCTCGCCCTGCTTGGCTATGCGCTTGTGTCGCGGCCACTGTCGGCGCCGGACTGGCTGCGCGCCCGGATCGAAGAACGCATTGCGCAGGCGGTTCCGGGCCTGAGGGTCGATTTCGGCGACCTGCGATTGCGCATCGATGCCGGCGGATCGGCTCGCATCGGCGCCTCTGACGTGGTCTTTCGCTCGGATAGCGCTGGCGAGATCGGCTCGCTTGGCGATCTGGAAATCGGGCTTGATCCATGGCCGCTGCTGCATGGCGACGTTCGGCTTGGGGCCGTGCATCTGTCTGGTGCGCTGCTGACGCTGCGCCGGGGTCTCGATGGGCGCATCGGCTTTGCGCTCGACGATCTGTTCGCGCCCAGCGGGCCATCGCCGGACCTTCCCGCCGCCCTTGCCGCTTTTGATGGCGCGCTTGGCGATGCGCGGCTGGCGCAGTTGCGGCGCATCGACGCCGAGGCGGTGACCCTGCGCTACGAGGACGCCCTGACCGACCGGATCTGGATCGCCGATGGCGGGCGCATCAGCGTCGAGCGCAACGGCGATGATCTGACCCTGACCTCGCTTGTCTCGCTGCTGGGCGACGGTGACGGCGTGGCCACGGTCGCCGCAACGATCGAGCGCCGGATCGGTGAGGCCGGCGCCAGCTTTGGTTTCAACCTGTCCAATCTTCCGGCGCAGGATATCGCCAGCCAGACCCCGGCGCTGGCCTTTCTTGGGGGCTTGCGCGCGCCAATCTCGGGGGCCCTGCGCGGATCGCTGCGGGCGGATTCAACGCTTGGGGCGCTCTCGGCGACCTTGCAGATCGGCAAGGGTGTGCTTCAGCCAAACGGCGCGGCGACGCCGATCCCGTTTGACAGCGCGCGGACCTATCTGTCCTTCGACCCGGCCAACGGGCAGCTGAAATTCGATGAGATTTCGGTACAAAGCGGCGTCGTTCGCGGGCTTGCGGATGGCAGGGCCACGCTCGAGCCGGGCGGCGCCATGACCGGGCAGTTGCGCATCAGCCGGATCGAGGCCGATCCGGGCGATCTGTTCGAAGCCCCGCTGAAGCTGGCCGGTGCGGAAATCGACTGGCGCCTGACGCTCGATCCGTTCCGCTTTGAACTGGGCCGTCTGCGCAGCACCGATCCCGATCTGCCGCTGCGCCTGTCTGGCGCAGTGTCGGCGGAACCCGGCGGCTGGCAGCTTTCGGTCGACGGCACGCTGGATCATCTGCGGCTTGACCAGCTTTTGCAGCTCTGGCCCGACCGGCCCGCGGACAAGCCGCGCGACTGGGTGGCCAAGAACGTCAAGGCCGGGCGGCTCGAACATGGCATCTTTGCGCTGCGCATCGCGCCCGATACGCCGCCGCATCTGTTTATCGATGCGCGGCTCAAAGAGGTCGCGCTGACCTACGCGCGCACTCTGCCCGCTCTGACCGGCGCCGACGCGCAGCTGACCATCGACGGAACGCGGCTCGCAGTGGCGCTGGAACAGGGCATCGCCACCCCGCCCGAAGGCGGCGCGCTGCAAGGCGCGGGTACGCGTTATGTCATCCCGGACATGAAGGCCAAGCCCGCGACCGGCGAGCTGACGCTGCATGCCAGCGGCCCGCTGACTGCGGCGCTGTCCTATATCGACAGCCCCGGCATGGCGTTCATGAGCAAGGCGGGCAAGCCGGTCGATCTGGGGCAGGGGCAGGCCGAGGTCACCGGGTTCATCACCCATCCGCTGGTGCCCAAACCGCCGCGCGAAGACATCACCGTCAATGTTCAGGGCGTGGTGCGCGACTTTGACAGCACCAATGTCATCCCCGGCCGCCGCCTGACATCAGAGCAGCTGGCGATCGATGTCACCGATGAGCGGCTGGTGATCTCGGGCAAGGCGGCGTTTGACGGCGTGCCCTTCGATGGCAACTGGACCCAGCCGCTGGCGCCGGGATCGCCTTCGCGCGTCGACGGGCAGGTGATGTTGTCAGACGCGTCGGCGCGGGCGCTGGGGCTGGCGCTGGCACCCGGCACCATCAGCGGGCAGGGCCCTGCGACGCTGGGCATCGATCTGGTGCGCGGTCAGGCGCCGCGCTATGCGCTTGGCTCGGATCTGGCGGGCATCGGGCTGTCGATTCCGCAGATCGGCTGGCGGCTGGGCGCTGCGCAGACCGGGCGGCTTGAGGTGACGGGAACGCTGGGCCAGCCGGTGACGGTCGAGCGGCTGGCGCTGTCGGGCGCCGGGCTGGATGCGGCGGGCAAGGTGACGCTCAGCCGCGCTGGACAGTTCGAGCGGCTTGATCTGTCGCGCCTGAGGGTCGGCAACTGGCTCAGCAGTTCGGCGCGCATCGATGCGCGCGGGCAGGGCTCCGCCCCGGCAATTGCGCTTAGCGGCGGCACGCTGGACCTGCGCAGCGCCGCCTTTGGCGGAGGTGGCAGCGGCGGTGGCAGCAGCGCGACCGGTCCGGTCAGCGTGACGTTTGATCGGCTTCAGGTCAGCGACGAGATTTTCCTTGATGGGTTCAATGGCAGCTTTCGCCCGGTCAGCGGCGGACTTGCAGGCAGTTTCGAGGCGCGCGTCGGCGGTACCGCCGCCATCAAGGGCGCGCTCGAACCCCGCAACGGCGGCAATGCCATCCGCATCACCAGCCGCGATGCGGGCGATGTGCTCGCCGGGGCGGGGATCTTTCGCAGCGTCAAGGATGGCACTTTCGATCTGACGCTGATCCCGGTCAGCGGCCGGGCCGGAGAATACGATGGCACTCTGCAGATCAACGAGGCCCGGCTTCAGAATGCGCCCGGCATCGCGGGGCTGCTGGATGCGATCTCGGTCGTGGGGTTGATCGACGAGCTGAACGGCGCCGGGCTGTATTTCACCGAGGTTGAGGCGCGGTTTCGCCTGACCCCTCGGCAGGTCATCCTGCAACGATCAAGCGCGGTCGGCCCGTCGATGGGGATCTCGATGGATGGCTATTACGACCTTGCGAACCGGCGCATGGACATGCAGGGAGTGCTTTCGCCGATCTATGTGCTCAACGCGATCGGGCGGCTGTTCGCCCGCAAGGGCGAGGGGCTGATCGGCTTCAATTTCAACCTGCGCGGGGCGGTCGGCTCCCCCGATGTCTCGGTCAACCCGCTGTCGGCCTTCACGCCCGGCATGTTCCGCGACATCTTCCGCCGCCCGCCCCCTGACCTGCGGCAATGAGAGACCCCGATGAACCTGTCCGATTTCGATTTCACCCTGCCCGAAGAGCTGATCGCCACGCGCCCGGCCTCTCCCCGATCCTCAGCGCGGCTGCTGGTGGCGCAGGGCGATGAAATCAGCGACGGCGTGGTGCGCGACCTGCCAGACTGGCTGCGCCCCGGCGATCGGCTGGTGCTGAATGACACCCGTGTCATCCCGGCGCGGCTGTTTGGCTGGCGCGAGCGGGATGGCGCGCAGGGGCGCACCCGCGCCCAGATCGACCTGACGCTGCTGGAACCGCGCGCCGATGGTTGCTGGGCGGCGCTGGTCAAGCCACTGAAAAAGCTGCGCGAGGGCGAGACGGTGGTGTTCTCTGACGCGCTGTCGGCCGAGCTGATCGCGCGCGAAGACGGGCAGGGGCTGTTCCGCTTCAACCTTGCGGGCGAGGATTTTGATGCGGCACTCGAACAGGCGGGCGCGATGCCGCTGCCGCCCTACATCGCCGCCAAGCGCCCCGCCGATGCCCGCGACAAGAGCGATTACCAGACCGTCTGGGCCGAGCGCAGCGGCGCTGTTGCGGCGCCCACGGCCTCGTTGCATTTCGATGCGCCGCTGCTGGAGGCGCTGGCGGCGAAGGGCGTGCAGTTCACCCATGTCACGCTGCATGTGGGCGCGGGCACCTTCCTGCCGGTCAAGGTCGATGACGTGACCACCCACAAGATGCACGGCGAATGGGGCGAGGTGACGCCGCAGGCCGCCGCCGAGATCGCTGCCACCAAGGCAAACGGCGGCCGGGTGATCCCGGTCGGCACCACCGCGCTGCGCCTGATCGAGACCGCCGCCCGCGACACCGGCGCCATCGCGCCATGGACCGGGGTCACCGATATCTTCATCTATCCGGGCTTTGCCTTCCGGGTCACCGACGCGCTGATGACCAATTTCCACCTGCCGAAGTCGACGCTGATGATGCTGGTCTCGGCGTTGATGGGGCAGGAACGGGTGCGGCGGATCTATGCGCATGCCATCGCCGAACGCTATCGGTTCTTTTCCTACGGGGATGCCTCGCTGCTAATGCCGTGATGTCCTGTACAGACCTTCGTCTTCATTTGGCCTTCGGGGTTGTGTGGCAGGCCCTTTGCATGGCACGGGCAGGGAACCAGTGATCGAATCCACAACCCGGCGAGGCGCATCATGTTCGAAGTCCTGAGACACTCCTGGCCGCTGCTTCTGGGCATGTTGCTGCTGATGCTTGGCAATGGCCTTCAGGGCTCTTTGCTGGGTGTGCGCGGCGCTGGCGCCGGGTTTTCCGCCTTTGAAATGTCGGTGGTCATGTCGGCGTATTTTGTCGGCTTCCTTGTGGCCTCGCGGCTGACGCCGGGGATGATCCGCCGGGTCGGGCATGTGCGGGTGTTTGCGGCGCTGGGGTCGTTCATCTCGGCGGTGATGATCCTGTATCCGGCGTTTCCGCATCCGGTCGCATGGACCATCGAGCGCATGGTAATCGGTTTTTGCTATTGCGGCGTGTACGTTACGGCGGAAAGCTGGCTCAACCACTCGTCATCGAATGAACATCGCGGGCAGGCGCTGTCGCTCTACATGATCATGCAGATGCTGGGCATCATCGCCGCGCAAGGGGTGCTGCTGGTTCCGGATCCGTCGGGCTTTTTGCTGTTTGTGATCCCGTCGGTGCTGGTGTCGATCGCCTTCGCGCCGATCCTTTTGACGGTGTCTCCCACCCCGGCCTTTGACACCACGCGCCGCATGACCCTGCGCGAGCTTTACGGCGTCTCTCCGCTGGGGGTCACGGGGATGTTGCTGCTGGGCGGCGTGTTCTCGGCGCAGTTCGGCATGGCGGCGGTGTTTGCCGCCGAAGCGGGGCTGAAGCTGACGCAGATCTCGATGTTCGTCGCTTCGTTCTATGTTGGCGCGCTGTTCACGCAATATCCGCTGGGCTGGCTGTCAGACCGGATGGATCGCCGTCAACTGACGGCGGCAGTGGCGCTGGTGGGCGGGCTTGCCGCCTTGCTGGCAACCTTTGTGCCGGATCAATTCACCATTCTGCTGGTGGCGGCGTTTATCTCGGGGGGCTCCGCCAACCCGCTGTATTCGCTGCTGATTGCCTATACCAACGATTTCCTGCCGCGTGAAAGCATGGCCTCGGCCTCGGCGGGTCTGTTGTTCGTCAACGGCGTGGGCGCCATTGCCGGCCCCATCGCGACCGGCTTTGCCATCCAGAGGTTCGGGCCGGGCGGGTATTTCGGCATCATCGCGATCCTGATGCTGAGCCTGACGCTCTATGCCGCTTGGCGTATGACCCGCCGCGCAGCGCCCAAGGTGTCCGAGACCAGCTCTTATACCGCGGTTCTGCCCTCGGCGACGCCGGTGGCGATGGAAGTGGCGCAAGAGGTGGCGATCACCGCCGCCGAGGCATCGGACGATCAAGGGCCCACGCATAGGTGACATGCCGCGACGCGGCATCACCTTAAACCGGTGGAATGTCGCAATTGACAGAAATCGTGACTTTCGATCTTGGGCGCAGCCCATGTAACCTTTGTGTGATGCACATGAGGGTGGGTCACTATAAGGGAGCGAGATCAATGAAGGGGCCCGAAGAAATTCTGTCGTTCTGGCTTGATGAAGTCGGTGCCAGAAAATGGTACGCGCAGGACGCGGCGCTTGATGACCGCATCCGCGATGAGTTCCAGGAAACCTGGGAGGCCGCCATGGAGGGCCGTTTTGGCCTGTGGCTGACCTATCCCAGTGGCGCGCTGGCCTATATCGTGCTGCTCGACCAGTTCTCGCGGAACATGTTCCGGGGCGAGGCGCGCGCCTTTTCGGCAGACGAGGTGGCGCTGGCCGCCGCCAAACAGGCGATCTGGCGCGGTTGGGATCTCAAGATCGAAGAGCCGGCGCGGCAGTTCTTTTACCTGCCGCTGATGCATTCGGAAAACCTGTGTGATCAGGATCGCTGCATCCGCCTGATGAAAGAGCGCATGCCAGAGAGCGGCGCGTCGAACCTGCTGCATGCGCGGGCCCACCGTGAGGTGATCCGCGACTTTGGCCGCTTTCCCACCCGCAACGTGGCCCTGTCGCGTGCGACCACCGCGTCGGAACGCGATTTTGTCGAACGTGGTGGCTACGGCGAAACCCTGCGCAAGCTGTCCGCCGAAGCGGCCTGACCCCAGCGCTGCAAGGCTGAACAGGCTCGTCCGGGCGTTCCGGGCCGGCCGTTTTATCGGTCTGTTCGCGTTGCGCCGGGCCGGGAAATTGCCTGCGTCCCTTGCTTTGCGTTGAACCGTTTCCGCAAATGGTTTAATACCAAACCAATTTCACACGGCAGGAGAGAGCCATGGCTTCGCAAAGCTTCGACATGATCGTCATTGGTGCCGGACCGGGGGGCTATGTTGCCGCCATCCGCGGCGCGCAGCTCGGGCTTAAGGTGGCCGTTGTCGAGCGCGAGCACATGGGGGGCATCTGCCTCAACTGGGGCTGCATCCCGACCAAGGCGCTGCTGCGCTCGTCCGAGATCTATCATTTCATGCACCGCGCCAAGGAATACGGCCTGTCGGCGGAAAAGATCAGCTTTGATCTCGACGCGGTGGTGAAGCGTTCGCGCGGGGTGGCCAAGCAGCTCAACTCCGGCGTGTCGCACCTGCTCAAGAAGAACAAGGTGACGGCGATCATGGGCGAGGCGACCATCGCCGCCAAGGGCAAGGTCACCGTCAAGACCGACAAGGGCAGCGAAGAGCTGACCGGCAAGGCCATCGTCGTCGCCACCGGCGCGCGCGCCCGCGAGCTGCCCGGCCTTGAGGCCGACGGCGATCTGGTCTGGACCTACAAGCATGCCTTGCAGCCGGGGCGGATGCCCAAGAAGCTGCTGGTCATCGGTTCTGGCGCGATCGGCATCGAATTCGCCAGCTTCTACAACACGCTGGGCGCCGATACGACGGTGGTCGAGGTGATGGATCGCGTGCTGCCGGTGGAAGACGAGGAAATCTCGAAATTCGCCAAGAAGCAGTTCGAAAAGCAGGGCATGAAGATCCGCGAAAAGACCATGGTCAAGAAGCTTGATCGCGGTAACGGCAAGGTGGTCGCCCATATCGAAGCGGGCGGCAAGACCACGACCGAGGAATTCGACACAGTGATCTCGGCGGTCGGCATTGTCGGCAACACCGAGGGGCTGAACCTTGAGGGCGTCGGCGTCAAGGTCGAGCGCACCCATGTGGTGGTCGACAAGCACTGCCGCACCGGGGTCGAAGGTATCTACGCCATCGGTGACATCGCGGGCGCACCGTGGCTGGCGCACAAGGCGAGCCACGAGGGCGTCATGGTGGCTGAACTGATCGCGGGCGGGCATCCCCATGCGGTTGATCCCGACAGCATCGCAGGCTGTACCTATTGTCATCCGCAGGTGGCCAGCGTCGGCCTGAGCGAAGCCAAGGCCAAGGCGGCGGGTTACGAGATCAAGGTCGGGCGCTTCCCGTTCATCGGCAACGGCAAGGCCATCGCGCTTGGCGAGCCCGAGGGCATGGTGAAGACCGTGTTCGATGCCAAGACCGGCGCACTGCTGGGGGCGCACATGGTCGGGGCGGAAGTCACCGAGCTGATTCAGGGCTATGTCGTCGGGCGCCAGCTAGAGACCACCGAAGAAGACCTGATGAACACCGTCTTCCCGCACCCGACCCTGTCGGAAATGATGCATGAATCGGTGCTTGATGCCTGGGGGCGTGCGATCCACTTCTGACACTGTGCGGCGGGGCAGTGCCCCGCCGTCGCAACCGGACCTGCCTGTCATAGGTGGGTCCAGCTCCGCCTTGGCGGTGGGGAACACGCCGCGTCGGTTTGCCGATCTGGCCAATTGGCGCGGGATGACCGGAAACTGGCTTGCAAATGGCGTGGGCCGCGCCGCAGCTTAGCCGCGACCGGTCAGGAACCCGTGCACCCTCGGGCGCAGCCAATCCCAGAGCGCGGGCGCGCCGCGGCGGATTTTCGGCGCAAGGCGGGCCTCGAAGGTCGGGAAATCGACGTTGTAATCTGTCCAGCTGCCGCCGCCCGATGCAAGATTGAGGTTGGGCGGCTGGAACCGGTCCAGCGATTTGGCAAAGACCGCATCCGGCGTCTCGTTCTGCTCGAACTCCTGCCAGAGCGCCAGCAGCTCCGCGCCCTGATCGGGCGGCAACAGCCCGAAGAGCCGCGTTGCTGCGGCCTGTTCGGCGCGCGCCATCGCGGTTTCATCGACCTCGCCGAAGATCGGCGCATCTCCGGCATCGATCTCGACCAGATCATGGATCAGAAGCATCCGGATCACGCGGGCAAGGTCAATGCCCTCGGGCGCGTGTTCGCCCAGCACCAGCGCGAACAGCGCAAGATGCCAGCTGTGCTCGGCTGAATTCTCGAACCGCCCGTCATGGTTGCGGGTGGCGCGGATGATGGCCTTGAGCTTGTCGGCCTCCATCAGGAAGGCCATCTGCGCGTCGAGGCGGGCGCTCACGCCCCGGCCTCTTTTTCCAGCGCGTCGAGCTTTTCCATGATGAAGGCGCGCGCGCGCCGTTCGGCAAGGCGCACCCGGACCGAGGTCAGGAACGCCTCTTCGAGCGTGGTCGAGGAGGCGCCGAGGATCGACGCCACCTCCATGAAGAACCGATCATCGCCGGTTGCGTCCATCACCTTGAACGTGTCTTCGGCAAGCGCATTGGCAAGATCACTGGTCAGCGACATCGGCGCGCCCTAGCGGCTGGTCTCGGTCAGGCGACGTTTGACGTAGCCGTTCACTGTCGAGATCATCGTGTCCATGTGCGGCTCTTCGAAGAAATGGCCGGAGCCTTCGATCTGCTCATGGGTGATGGTGATGCCCTTCTGTTCCTTGAGCTTGTTCACCAGCGCTGTGGTATCGGCGGGCGGCGCCACCTTGTCGGCAGTGCCGTTGATGATCAGACCCGAAGACGGGCAGGGCGCGAGGAACGAGAAATCATACATGTTGGCGGGCGGAGACACCGAAACGAATCCGGTGATCTCAGGGCGGCGCATCAGCAGCTGCATGCCGATCCATGCGCCGAAGGAGAAGCCCGCGACCCAGCAATGTTTCGAGTTGTTGTTCATCGACTGAAGGTAGTCGAGCGCCGAGGCGGCATCGCTCAGCTCGCCGATGCCCTGATCGTACTCGCCCTGACTGCGGCCAACGCCGCGAAAGTTGAAGCGCAGCACCGTGAAGCCCATCTTGTGAAAGGCATAGTGCAGGTTATAAACAACCTTGTTGTTCATCGTGCCGCCGAACTGCGGGTGCGGATGAAGGATGATCGCGATCGGGGCGTCGCTTTCCTTTTGCGGGTGATAGCGGCCTTCGAGGCGGCCTTCGGGTCCGGGAAATATGACCTCGGGCATCGGTGCGATCTGCTCCTGCTGCAATCCGGCAATTCTTGACGAAACTGCTCGGGTATCTTAGAACTATTCCAGATCCGGAGTCTTTCCGGTCGGGTTGATGCTGCAGATAGGCAATCAGTCCGGGAAGGTCAATTGTTGGCGCGGATTGCGCAGGGGAGATGTGGCATGAAACTCAGCACCAAGGGGCGGTATGCGATGGTCGCGCTGACCGATATCGCGCTTCAGCCCGACGGCGATCTGGTGACGCTGGGCGACATTTCGAAACGGCAGGACGTGTCGCTGCCCTATCTCGAGCAGCTTTTCGTCAAGCTGCGGCGCGCCGGGCTGGTGGCCTCGGTGCGCGGGCCGGGGGGCGGGTATCGCCTTGCGCGGCCTGCGTCCGAGATTCGGGTGGTGGATATTCTTGCTGCCGTGGATGAGACGGTGGATGCGATGCACAAGGGCGCGGGCGCGTCGGGCGGAGCGTCTGGCAGCCGGGCGCAATCGCTGTCGAACCGGCTTTGGCAGAGCCTGTCGGCGCATGTCTATGTGTTTTTGCACCAGACGCGGCTGTCGGATCTGGTCGATAATTCGCTGGCGCCCTGTCCGGCGGTGCCGACGCTGTTTTCGGTGGTGGATGAGGCCTGAGGAGGGCGCCGCTTGCGGGGGAGCAGGGGGCCAGCCCCCTCGGCCTTGCGGCCTCACCCCCGGAGTTTATCGGGCAAGATGAAGATGAAGATAAGGATCCCACGTGCAACGCTGTTATCTTGACTGGAATGCCACGGCACCGCTGCGCCCCGAGGCGCGGGCGGCGATGATCGAGGCGCTTGGCGTTGTCGGCAACCCATCCTCGGTGCATGCCGAGGGGCGCGCCGCAAAGGCCTTGGTCGAGCGGGCGCGCGGGGCGGTCGCATCGGCGCTGGGGGCGGATGGAGCGGATGTGATTTTCGTCTCGGGGGCCACCGAGGCGGCGGCGCTGGCATGCGCCGGGCGTGATCTGCTGGCGGCGCCGGTAGAGCATGACGCGGTGCTGGCCTGGGTTGACCCGGGGCTTGAGGTTGATGCGCTCGGGCAGGTTGCGGTGTCGGATGCGGCGCGGACGGCCTTGCAACTGGCCAATTCCGAGACCGGCATCCTTCAGGATCTGCCGCAGGGGCTTGCGGTGGTCGATGCGACGCAGGGGTTCGGCAAGATGCCCTTTGCGTTCAACTGGGCGGGATGTACGGCGGCGCTGATCTCGGCCCACAAGCTGGGTGGGCCGAAGGGAATCGGTGCGCTTGTGGTGCGGCGCGGCACTGACGTTGCGGCACAATTGAAGGGCGGCGGGCAGGAGATGGGCCGCCGCGCGGGGACGGAAAACCTTGTCGGCATTGCCGGATTTGCCGCTGCTGCGGAGGCGGCGCAGCGCGATCTTGAGGCCGGTGTCTGGTCAGGGGTGGAAAAACTTAGAAACATTCTAGAGAATGTGATTGCGGACGGCGCAAATGATACTATTTTTGTCGGGAAAGATACGCCGCGCCTGCCCAACACGGCCTGTTTCGCCTGTCCCGGATGGAAGGGCGAAACGCAGGTGATGCAGATGGATCTTGCCGGTTTCGCGATCAGCGCGGGATCGGCCTGTTCCAGCGGCAAGCTTCGGCCCAGCGGGGTGTTGCTGGCCATGGGGTATGATGCCGAGACGGCGCGCAGTGCGATCCGGGTCAGCCTCGGGCCGCATGTGACGGAAGCGGATGTGATGCGCTTTGCCGATTGCTGGCTGCGCAGCCGCGCGAAATTTGGCGCAAGACGCGCCTGAGGGCCAAGTGCCCGGATGAGATGAACGCGCCTTCGGGTGCAGCACAGGAGAGATGACATGGCAGCCTTTGACGACGTGACTGTCAAGGATGGCGTCGAGCAGGAGACCGTGGATGCGGTCGAGGCCGTTTCCACCTATAAATACGGTTGGGAGACCGACATCGAGATGGAGTATGCCCCCAAGGGGCTGTCCGCCGATATCGTACGCCTGATTTCGGAAAAGAACGACGAACCCGAATGGATGACGGAATGGCGTCTTGCCGCCTATGAGCGCTGGCTGACCAAGGAAGAGCCCACTTGGGCGATGGTCGATTACCCCAAGATCGACTTTCAGGATCAGTATTACTACGCCCGCCCCAAGAGCATGGCGAGCAAGCCGCAATCGCTGGACGAGGTCGATCCCAAGCTGCTGGCGACCTATGAAAAGCTGGGCATTCCGCTGAAGGAGCAGATGATCCTTGCCGGTGTCGAAGGGGCCGAAGACGCTGCCCCGGCCGTTGGTCAGGAACGCCGCGTCGCGGTGGATGCGGTGTTCGATTCCGTCTCTGTTGGCACCACCTTCAAGAAAGAGCTCGAGAAGGCCGGGGTGATCTTTTGTTCGATCTCCGAGGCGATCCGCGAGCATCCCGAGCTGGTGAAGAAATACCTCGGTTCGGTGGTTCCGGTATCGGACAACTACTATGCGACGCTGAATTCCGCCGTGTTTTCGGATGGCTCGTTCGTCTATGTGCCGCCCGGCGTGCGCTGCCCGATGGAGCTGTCGACCTATTTCCGCATCAACGCGGAAAACACCGGCCAGTTCGAACGCACGCTGATCATCGCCGACAAGGGCAGCTATGTGAGCTACCTTGAAGGCTGCACCGCGCCCAAGCGCGACGTCGCCCAGCTGCACGCCGCCGTGGTCGAGATCATCATCGAGGAAGACGCCGAGGTGAAATACTCCACGGTGCAGAACTGGTTCCCCGGCGACGAGGACGGCAAGGGCGGCATCTACAACTTTGTCACCAAGCGCGCCGATTGCCGTGGTGATCGGGCCAAGGTGATGTGGACGCAGGTGGAAACCGGCTCTGCGGTGACGTGGAAATACCCGTCCTGCATCCTGCGCGGCAATGAATCGCAGGGCGAGTTCTATTCCATCGCCATCACCAACAACCACCAGCAGGCCGACACCGGCACCAAGATGATCCATCTTGGCAAGGACACCCGCTCGCGCATCGTGTCGAAAGGCATCAGCGCTGGGGTGGCGCAGAACACCTATCGCGGGCTTGTCTCGATGCACCCCAAGGCGAAGAACTCGCGCAATTACACCCAGTGCGACAGCCTGCTGATTGGCGACAAATGCGGGGCGCATACGGTGCCCTACATCGAGGTCAAGAACAACAGCAGCCGCGTCGAGCATGAGGCAACCACGTCGAAGGTCGACGATGAGCAGCTGTTCTATTGCCGCCAGCGCGGCATGGATGAAGAAGAAGCGGTTGCTCTGGTGGTGAACGGGTTCTGCAAGGAGGTGCTTCAGGCGCTGCCGATGGAATTCGCCATGGAAGCACAAGCGCTCGTGGCGATTTCGTTGGAAGGGTCGGTGGGCTAAGCGCCCGCCGGGACACCCTGATGATCCAGCAATTGGCCATGCAATCGCTCGGCGCCGGGATCGGCGTGTTTCTGGGCGTGCTCATCGGGCTTGGCATCCGCAAGCGCAAGGGAAACACCGAGGGCCTGCTTGGCGGCTCGGTGATCCTGACCGCAAGCGCGGCTGCCGGGCTTGCCATGATCGTCATGATGGCGATGAAACACTTCACCGCTTGAGGGGCGCGCCATGGCGAACCCCTGGAGCAGATCGGAGCAAGGCATGATCGTGACCACCACCAACACCATCGAAGGCCATGCCATCACCGCCTACAAGGGCGTTGTCGTGGGCGAGGCGATCATGGGTGCCAATATCGTGCGGGATCTGTTTGCGCAGGTGACCGACATCGTCGGTGGTCGCTCGGGCGCCTATGAGCGCAAGCTTCAGGATGCCCGCGACGTGGCGTTCAAAGAGCTTGAACAGCGCGCCGTCAACCTTGGGGCCAACGCGATTGTCGGCGTCGATCTCGATTACGAAGTGGTCGGGAATTCGATGCTGATGGTTTCGGTGTCGGGCACGGCGGTGGTGATCGCGTGAGCCTTACCACGCCCATAACCCGGCCAGAGCTGACGATGCCCGAGGCAGAGGCGGCGCTCCTGCGCGCCGAATATACCCGCGCAGGGGTGGTGCTGGAATACGGTTCGGGCGGGTCCACGGTGCTGGCGGCAGAGCAGTCGGGCAAGGCGGTGATCTCGGTTGAATCCGACCGGGGCTGGGCGCAGATGATGCGCAACTGGTTTGCGCAGACGCCACCTGCAACGGGCGCGCAGGTCGATATCATCTGGGCCGACATCGGCGAGACCCGCGAGTGGGGCCACCCGACCAGCGACAGCGACTGGCGACGCTGGCCGCGCTATCCGCTCGAGGTCTGGGGCCTGCCGGAATTCCGCCAGCCGGACGTGGTGCTGGTGGATGGGCGCTTTCGGGTCGGCTGCGCGCTGGCGACGGCGTTCCTGAGCGAGGCGCCTCTCGTGCTGCTGTTCGACGATTACGCCGGGCGCCAACATTATCACAAGGTCGAGCAGTTCCTCGGCCAGCCGCAATTGACCGGGCGCATGGCCCGGTTCGACATCACCCCGCAGCCCATCCCGCCGGGAAAGCTGCTGCGGATCATCGAATGGACGATGCGGCCCTAGTTGCGCCGCGACCGAAAACATGCCTGCAAAGGAGCAAAAGATGCTTGAGATCAAGAACCTGCACGTGAAACTTGAAGAAGAGGATAAGCAGATCCTCAAGGGCGTGAACCTGACCGTCGAGCCGGGCAAGGTGCATGCGATCATGGGGCCGAACGGGTCGGGCAAATCCACCCTGTCCTATGTGCTGTCCGGCAAGGATGGCTATGAGGTGACCGAGGGCTCCGCGACGCTGGGCGATGTCGACCTGCTCGATATCGAGCCCGAAGAGCGCGCCGCTGCCGGCCTGTTCCTTGCCTTCCAGTACCCGGTCGAAATTCCCGGCGTTGGCAACATGACCTTTCTGCGCACCGCGGTGAACAGCCAGCGCAAGGCGCGCGGCGAAGAGGAAATGTCGTCGACCGAATTCCTCAAGGTGGTGCGTGAAAAGGCGAAAAGCCTGAAGATCGATGCCGACATGCTCAAGCGCCCGGTCAATGTCGGCTTTTCCGGCGGCGAGAAGAAGCGCAACGAGATCCTTCAGATGGCGATGCTCGAGCCGAAGATGTGCATCCTCGACGAGACCGACTCCGGCCTCGATGTCGATGCGATGAAGCTGGTCGCCGATGGTGTCAACGCGCTGCGCGACGAAGGCCGCGGCTTCCTTGTCATCACCCACTACCAGCGCCTGCTCGATCACATCAAGCCGGACGTGGTGCACATCATGGCCAATGGCCGCATCATCAAGACCGGCGGGCCGGAGCTGGCGCTTGAAGTCGAGCACAACGGCTATGCCGACCTGATGGCAGAGGAGGCGTAAATGTCCCTTCCCCAACTCAAACTTGACGCGACCGAGGCGCGGATTGCCGCGCTCGATCTGCCGACCGATGGCTGGGCAGCGCCGGCGCGCGCCGATGCGCTGGCGCGGCTGCGCGTCATGGGCCTGCCCGGTGCCCGCGATGAATACTGGAAATACACCCGCCCCGAGATGCTGACCGCCGTCGAGGCGCCCGTCGCCGAGGTGTTCGCCGCCGAAGAAACGCCGGTGTTCGGCACCGTCGACCGGCTCAAGATCGTTTTCACCGATGGGGTGTTCGACGCCGAGGCCTCGGATGATCTGTCGCTTGAGGGGGTCGAGATCGCCCGGCTTGCCGACAGCGCCGATATCCATTGGGCCAAGGATCTGTATGGCGCGCTGGAAACTGCGGGCCAGACCCCGGTGATGCGCCCGCTCGCGGCGCTCAACACCGCGTTTGCCAGCGATGGCGTGCTGCTGCGGGTGACCGGTAAGGTCAGCAAACCGATCGCGCTGATCTACAACCATGCCTCGGAAACCTCGGATGCGATCCTGCATCACGTGGTCAAGGTCGAGCAGGGCGGCGATGTCACCCTGCTGGAAAGCGGCCCGGCGGCGGCGCGGTTCAACAATGTGCTTGAGGTCGAGGTGGCCGATGGCGCGGGCTTTCATCATGTGCGTGCGCAAGGGCGCGATCACCAGCGCCGCGCGGCCACGCATATCTTTGCGCGGCTTGGCACCGAAAGCGCGTTCAAGACCTTCACCCTGACGGCGAACGGTGTGCTGACCCGCAACGAGGTTGTGGTCGAGCTGACCGGAGATGATGCGCTGTGCCATGTCGCCGGGGCCTGCATGGGCGACGGCGAGTTCCACCACGACGACACGGTGTTCATCACCCATGACGCGGTGAACTGTGAATCCCGGCAGGTGTTCAAGAAGGTGCTGCGCAACGGCGCGCAGGGCGTGTTTCAGGGCAAGATTCTGGTCAAGCCCGGCGCGCAAAAGACCGACGGTTACCAGATCAGCCAGTCGCTGCTGCTGGACGGCGACAGCCAGTTCCTTGCCAAGCCCGAGCTGGAAATCTACGCCGACGACGTGGCCTGCTCGCACGGGTCGACCTCGGGCGCGATCGATGAGGACGGCCTGTTCTATCTGCGTGCCCGTGGCCTGCCGCGTGGCATCGCCGAAGACCTGCTGACCATCGCCTTCATCGCCGAAGCGGTGATGGAGATCGAATCGCAAGAGCTGCAGGACGAGATCAACGCGCGCGTCGAGGCATGGCTGGAGCGTCGACGCGGATGACGCTCTCGCGCGAGATCGTGGCCACGTGGCGTGGCCCCGGAGCCGTGGTCTCGCGCCTTTACGCCGAAGGCCAGCGCGAGGATCGTGCGCTGATGCTGCTGATGGCGGCTTGCGCGCTGTTCTTCATCTCGCAGATGCCGCAACTGGCACGGCAGGCCCATCTGGATGGCGCAGACCTGAACCCGCGACTTGGCGGCGCGCTGATGGCATGGGTGGTAATCGCACCGCTGCTGTTCTACGCGCTGGCTTTTGTCGCGCATCTTCTGGCAAAGCTGCTGGGCGGGCAGGGCACGGCCTATGGCGCGCGGCTGGCTTTGTTCTGGGCACTGCTGGCCTCTGCGCCGCTGCTGCTGCTCAACGGGCTGGTGGCTGGGCTCATCGGGCCGGGGCTGGAGCTGACATTGGTGGGCGTGGCGTGGACCATCGCCTTCCTGTGGTTCTGGATCGCGGGCATGGTTGCGGTCAACCGGAGGGGCGCGACATGATGACATTCCTTGGACAGCTGGCGCTGAAGACGCTGACGGCACCGCGCGATGTTGCCGCGCTGCTGCTGTCGCTCAATTTTTCGCGCGATGCGGTCTATACCACCCTCGGTCTTGCGGTGGTGCTCAACGCCTTTGTGGCGGGGCTGGTGTTGCTGGCGACGGGAACGCAGGCGCTGCCATTGGCGCTGGGGCCGGGGCTGCTTGCGGGGGTCTTTGCGCTGCTGCTGGCGGCGCTGATTGGCGCGATCACGGTGATCGGCCGTGCCATGGGCGGGCGGGCAACCGCCATGAACGTTGCGCTGCTGATCGCCTGGGTCCAGATCCTGCGCGCCGGGCTGCAATTTGCGGTGCTGGTGCTGGGGTTCGTGTCGGGCGGAATGGGCGCGGTTCTGGCAATCGCCGGCGTTATCGTCGGCGCCTGGGTGCTTGTGCATTTCATCGACGTGGCGCATGACTTCGGCGATCCTTGGAAGGCGGCGATGGTGCTGATCTTTTCCTTTGTCCTGACGGCGCTGGCGCTTGTGGCCGTGCTGGCGGGCTTCGACATTACCCCACAAATGGTGGCAAACGATGTATGACGTGCATGAGATCCGCAAGGACTTCCCGATCCTGTCGCGCGAGGTGAACGGCAAGCCGCTGGTTTACCTCGACAATGGCGCATCGGCGCAAAAACCGCAGGTGGTGATCGATGCGGTGACCCGCGGCTATGCTGAGGAATACGCCAACGTCCATCGCGGCCTGCATTACCTGTCCAACCTCGCCACCGAGAAATACGAGGGCACGCGCGGCATCATCGCCCGCTTCCTTGGCGCAAAGAACGAAGACGAGATCGTCTTTACCTCGGGCACCACGATGGGCATCAACCTCGTGGCCTATAGCTGGGCGATGCCGCTGCTTCAGGCGGGAGACGAGATCCTGCTGTCGGTGATGGAACATCACGCCAATATCGTGCCGTGGCACCTCTTGCGCGAGCGGTTGGGGGTGGTGCTGAAATGGGTCGATGTGGATGCCGACGGCGGGCTCAATCCGCAAGCGGTGATCGATGCCATCGGGCCAAAGACCAAACTGGTCGCCACCACCCAGCTGTCGAACGTGCTGGGCACGGTGGTCGACGTCAAGAGCATCTGCGCCGCCGCCCGCGACCGCGGCGTTCCGGTGCTGGTCGACGGATCGCAAGGCGCGGTTCACATGCCGGTCGATGTCGAGGATATCGGCTGCGATTTCTACGCCATCACCGGGCACAAGCTGTACGGCCCATCTGGTTCGGGCGCGATCTACATCAAATCGGCGCGCATGGCCGAGATGCAGCCCTTTCTGGGCGGCGGTGACATGATCCGCGAAGTTCACAAGGACGTGGTGACCTATGCCGATCCGCCAATGAAATTCGAGGCAGGCACCCCCGGCATCGTCCAGCAGATCGGACTTGGCGTGGCGCTGGATTACCTGATGAATCTTGGCATGGACAAGGTGGCGGCGCATGAACACCAGATCGCAACTTATGCGCGCGCGCGGCTCGATGGGCTGAACTGGCTGACAGTGCAGGGCACGACGCCGGACAAAGCCGCGATTTTCTCGTTCACGCTCGACGGGGCCGCGCATGCCCATGATATCTCGACGATTCTTGATAAAAAGGGCGTTGCGGTACGGGCCGGCCATCATTGCGCCGGGCCGCTGATGGATCACCTTGGCGTAGCGGCGACCTGCCGGGCGTCCTTCGCGCTGTACAACACCGAGGCCGAGGTCGATGCGCTGGTCGATGCGCTTGAACTGGCGCATGAGCTTTTCGCCTGATCACCGCGACGGGGAAATGCGCCCTGGGCGGATTTTCCCGATTGCAGCCCCTCACGCTTTGCCCTATCAGAGCCATCGCAGGCACCCGTAGCTCAGCTGGATAGAGCGCTGCCCTCCGAAGGCAGAGGCCATAGGTTCGAATCCTATCGGGTGCACCAAATTCCTCATGCAAACCCTTTTGTGTCCGAGTGTTAAAGAACGCTTGGAGGCCTATGTGGCACACAAATTGAGACACATTGTTCAGCGTGGCTGTTCCTACTACTATAATCGCAGGGTGCCCGAACGGGTGGCTGATGCCTTCGGGGCTAAGGTTGTTCGGGTAGTGTCCCAACGCTTGGTGTAGGAGGCCGCGCGCGGAGCCCCCGGCGTAGCGCAGCGCGCGGCCGGGTGTGACG